>NZ_JBIYSM020000004.1:28260-111776 GCF_044759095.2 Brevibacillus soli | reverse complement strand
GATAATCACATCCATCTCGTTGCGGGCGATCATGGCGCCGATTTGCTGGTCTCCGCCAAGCGGCCCGGAGAGGTAGCGGGTTACCTGGAGGGACGTCGCCTCCATGATTTTTTGGCCGGTCGTCCCTGTCGCGAACAGCTCGTGTTTTGCCAGGATGGATTCGTAGGCAAGAGCGAGCTGAATCATCTCTTCTTTTTTTCGATCATGGGCAATCAATGCAATTTTCAAGCGAACCCTCTCCCTTGTCGGTTGGCTTTGTTTCTTTGGATTCCCCTTAGTCGATCAGGTGTTCCAATCCATACACCAACTCGCTAAGATTCATCACGGCCTTAATGGCCATGTTCACACCCGGCATAAACGATTCGCGATTAATGGAATCATGCCGGATTGAGAGTGTCTGTCCGGTTGCGCCGAAGAGAACCTCCTGGTGTGCCACCATCCCCGGCAGTCGGACGCTGTGGATACGGAATCCCTGATAATCCGCTCCTCTTGCTCCCGGGATACTCTCCGTCTCCTGCGGATGACCCTGCTTCTTGCCGGAGCGGACAGCTGCGATCAGCTCGGCTGTCTTTAACGCCGTGCCGCTTGGCGCATCCAATTTGTTGTCATGATGCAGCTCGATGATTTCCACGTGCGGCATGTACTTGGACGCCATCGCCGCAAATTTCATGCACAAGATCGCCCCGATGGCGAAGTTTGGAGCGATAATCGCCCCCAACCCCGCTGTCTGAAAGCGATGCTTCAACTCGTCCATTTGCTCCGGTGTCAACCCGGTGGTTCCCACCACGGGACGAACTCCATGCTGCAGGCACAGCTCCATATGGCGGTACACCGTATGAGGTGTTGTAAAATCGACCAGAACGTCCGGTCGCAGTTCTGCAAATTGTTGACGGATGGTCTCCTCATCCTGTCTCGTATCCAGTTCCCCCACATAGAGAAGTTCGGGGTCCTGCCCCAGCATTTTTACCACTTCCTGTCCCATGCGGCCGCGGGCCCCGGCGACAGCTACACGTATCACATGCGGTGTACTCATTGACTCTCCTCTATTCTCGTCCAGCGATCTTTATCGCGTGTATTGAATTTGTGCATAATACGATCAAAGGCTTCCTGCAAGTCGATACCAAGCGAATTGGCAAAGCAAAGCACAATAAAGAAGACATCGCCCAGTTCTTCCTCAACGGTCTTTTCCGCTTCGTCCTTCTTTTTTGGCTTCTCTCCATAATAATGGTTGATTTCGCGCGCCAGCTCGCCAACCTCTTCCGTCATGCGCGCCATCATCGCGAGCGGCGAAAAGTACCCTTCTTTAAACTGCGATATGTATTGATCCACTTCCTGTTGGATCTCCTGCAAGGTCTTGCGCTGGTCCATCTGGTCACTCCTTTTCCGGGTTCAGCTTATTGGCTTTACTCCTTATCGTACCCGAAATGCTCCATTTTGCCAAATCTCCATCCGCTTTCAAGTGCTTGTATGGACATCCCATAAGGGCTGGATTATAATGGCTCTTTGAAAGGAGTGAACCGCTGTGAACATGCGTCTGAAGAGTATCATCGCCATTATCATTGGTACTGCTGTCATGGGCTTCGGTATCAACGCTTTCAACATCCCGAACAATCTGGCCGAGGGTGGAATCACAGGAATCAGCATTCTGATCAAATTGTTGGTGCCGGTCGTCGACCAGGGGATTGTGTACTTTCTCTTGAACGTGCCTCTCTTTTTCCTGGGATGGAAAGTACTCGGGCGAACAGCTTTTATCTATACGATCATCGGAACGGTTTCCCTTTCGATCTTTCTCTCCGTGTTTGATGGGGTGCTGGAACTTCCCATGGATGACAGGCTGCTGGCCTCGCTCTACGCCGGCGTAACGATCGGGGCGGGTCTGGGCATTATTTTCCGCTACGGGGGGACAACCGGAGGGGTCGACATCATCGCTCGTCTGCTGCAAAAGTATATGGGAATCAGCATGGGCCGCACCCTTTTCTTCGGTGACATGCTGGTAATCGGAGCTTCGCTGATCTATCTCAACGTGGAAAGCGCCATGTACACATTGGTTTGCGTATTCATCGCAGCTCGCGTGATTGACTTTTTCCAGGATGGTGCCTATGCGGGCAAAGCCCTGACCATCATCTCCGATCGTGCGGATGATATCGCCAGGCAAATTCTCGAATTTGGACGAGGCGTTACGATTCTTTCCGGAAAAGGAGCTTATTCCGGGGCAGACAAACAGGTCGTCTACGTTGTGGTCAGCCGCAACGAAGTGGTACGCTTTAAAAACATTGTGCAGAATATCGACCCCCACGCTTTTGTGATCGTCAACGATGTTCACGAGGTGCTGGGCGAAGGCTTCACCCTGGATGAGAACAAGCGTCCCCTTCACGAATAAACAGGCATTAAGAAAACCCACCCGGTATTAGCTATCCTCGACCCACTCGGCGTTAGCTATCGCTGTGCCGAGTGGGGTCCCTTTCTTCGCCGGGCGGGGCCCCGAACACTTTTCTAGCGGCTGTATGGGATGTCCAAATTTATAAATTCTTATACACCAAAAAAACCCTCCCGTTTGTTGGAGGGCTCTTTGTTTCATGGAGTTACCCATTGTGTACGTGCTGTCCCGCGTATTTTTTCCAGGCGACGTAGCTTAATGACAGGACGAGAGCAGCAACAATCGCAACGATTGGCAAAAACGGCGAACCCGGATGCATCAGCAGGGCAATCGTGCTCTTGTCTTCGCCGATAAAAGCAATCTGCATCGCACCGATCAACTGCCGCAGTGCTTCGCGGACTTCCTGCCACTCCATCTCGTTGCGATGTATCTCCTTGGAGATGAGATCGTAAGCCGCTTCCATTTCATTCATCTGCTCTTCTGGCAGATGGACGCTCATCGCCGGTTTGATTGCCCAATACAAACGGGTATTTTCCTCAAATTGGGCGCGAAATTGAGAGAGATCCCTTTCAACAGATGACTGCAGCAAGTTTTGCATCTGATTGGCATAGGAAGTATAGAAACTTCGCCACATCGGCTGATGGACGTGGCTCAAGGCATCTATGGCCAAGCGGACCTGTGTGGCATGCCATAGCAATTGTTCTTCATTCACATGTCCCGAAGCAAAGCTTTTCTTTGCCGCCATAATGGACTGAGTCACTGCATTCAAACTTTCGATTCGAATGGCGAAAGGGAGTGTCTGATTCGGAAACCGATTCGCCAAGAGGTGGACTTTTTGTTGGGCTCCCTCCAGATCCCCTCGTCTGGTCAGTTCCAGCATATCACCGGCAAGCTTATCTAATTCCGCCAGAGACTCGTCCTCTGCCGGTTGATCAAGCGTTGTGACCAAGGCGTGGATGGGCCAGGCAAGCAGCAGTCCCATCACGATCAAAAAGACCAACATCCTGATGTTTTTTTTCAACAAAAAAACCTCCTTTCCCCTAGTACAGACTATGGAAAGGAGGACAAGATTAGACCTTGTTTGTACTGGTTTTGGTATTGGCCAACCAGATGATCGCGATGGAAACGAGGCTGAGGAGCACCGTAAACAAACCCACGATCCCCTCGTACGGCTCCAGCACAGATGGCAGCCACGGATGAATGTCCATGACGTAGTCTAGAAAATCATTGTTTAACGTCCAAAGCGCAGCAATTCCCACAGGAAGCCAGCTCAGTTTGAAAAATCGGGCATAGAGGACGGACTCCATCGCCATTCCGGTGTGGGAAATCATCAGCATGATATCCTGCCAATGGATTTCATCTCCCAGACACCAGCCTGCAACGATAACAGCCACAGCCCACACTCCGTATTTGAAGTTCGTAATCCCTGCCAGGGCTTCCAGTACAGGAATGTGACGACCTGCCAGATATGTAAGTAACACTAATGTAAACAAACCGCTCCCCGTCGGACTATCTGGAACAAAGACACGCAAGTACCCGGGGGTATCCGCCAGTTGGTTTCCATACCAGATGAAGCCGTAGATTGTTCCCAAAAAGTTGATAATGAGAAGTGTCCAGAGAAACCATCTTTTCCCCAAAGACCCCCATAACCACTCCCATATCCAGATCATGAAAAATCGTCTCCCGCTCTTGGCTCTAATGAAAAAGCTGACCGTTTGTCAGCCAGCTTTTTCCGTATACAAATGTTATTTCAGACTTGCCAAGTACTCTGCCAACTTTTTAATTTCCGCTTCATCCTGGATCAAGCCGCCTGGCATCGCAGGTGGTTTCCCATTTTTGATGATGTCGGCAATTTGGTTAGCGTCGTATTTGCTGCCGATCTTTTGCAGATTCGGACCGGCTACGCCTTCCATGTTTTTGCCGTGGCAACCCATGCAGCTGGTTTGAGCTGTCCAGATTTCTTCCGGTTTGAAGCTTGGATCAGCCGGAGCAGCCGGCGCAGCAGCGCTGGAGCCGCCGCTAGAACCGCCGCCATGATTGCTCGGATGGTTTTTGGAGTGCTCATGGTCAGCTGCCCACGTCAGGTAGAAGATCCCGACGAGCGCAGTCAGCATCAGGCCGGTTGCAACCGGACGCTTGGACGGACGTCGTTCCTTGCTGTTGTCCAGCCAAGGAGCGAGCATCAGTGCACCAAACGCGATACCCGGAATGATCACGGTACCCAGGACGACCCAGTCCCCTGCCGCCCAAGGATACTTGAGCATTTGATAGAGGAACAGGAAGTACCAGTCCGGCAACGGTACGAACGACGTATCGTTCGGGTTGGCCTTATCGGTCAACGGCGATGGATGTGAAACGGTCAATACGAGGAAAGCCACTAAACATACCGCCGCTACCATCCATTCTTTCAGCAGGAAGTTCGGCCAGAACGGCTCCGATTTTCCCGGAAAGTCGGAATACGATGGAGCAATGTTTGGGATACGCTTCGCCGATATCCGGGAGTCTCCGACGAAGGTAGCATCTTTATCTTGTTTCGCCATGCTATTTCCTCCTTAATATCGAAGACATTATAGTGGTCCCGTGATACCTTGCGCGCGGATCATTACGAAGTGAGCTCCCAACAGACCAAGCAGAGCGCCTGGGAGGAAGAACACGTGAATCGCAAAGAATCGGGACAGGGTTTGTGCCCCTACGATATCGCCGCCCGTCAAGAGAACCTTGGCATAAGGACCGATAATCGGTACGGAGTTGGCAATTTCCAAACCTACCTTGGTCGCAAAATAAGCGGTATTGTCCCAAGGCAGCAGGTAACCGGTGAAACCGAGACCGAGCATCACGAAGAAGATCAGCATCCCGACAACCCAGTTCAATTCACGCGGTTTTTTGTACGCGCCGGTAAAAAACACGCGCAGCGTGTGCAGGAACATCATCACGATCACCAAGCTGGCGCCCCAGTGGTGCATACCGCGAACGATGACACCAAACGCTACTTCGTTCTGCAGATAGTTAACCGACTCGTACGCGTTGATAATGTCCGGTACATAGTACATGGTCAAGAACATCCCGGACAGGATTTGAATGACAGTAATGAAGAACGTAAGTCCACCAAAGCAATAGACGAACGCGGAGAAGTGATGCGCCGGGTTCACGTGCTCTGGTACTTCATGGTCTGCCAGGTCGCGCCACATTGGAGTAATGTTCAGACGTTCATCGACCCAGTCATACATTTTTTGCAACATCTTAGCCAGTCACCCCCGGACGAGGATTTGGTTTCAATTTCCCTAAGTAAAGCTTGCCGTCTTTCACTTCTGTTTCGTACTCATCAAGCGAAGCCGTCGGCGGTGTTCCCAAAATGTGTTCCCCGTTGATCGAGTAACGACCCAAGTGGCACGGGCAGAAGTATTGATTCGGATGATCTGGGCTAGCATTCCAGTCTACCGTACAGCCCAAGTGCTTACAGATTGGGGACAAAGCGAGAATTTCACCCTTCTCGTTTTTGGTCACCCAAGCAGCCAATGTCGATTCAGACTCATACCAGCCGTCTTTGGTATGTACCTTGAAGTCTACACGCTTCGGCTCGGGACCAAATTCATCTACGCTGCCTACTGCTACTTTATCTCCACCCGCATGTCCTTTCAACAACGGGTCAACCGCAAATCGGATCATTGGAGTAATCATTCCTGCAGCGAGGAACCCACCAGTTCCCATGAGTGCGTAGTTAAGAAATGTACGTCTGGAAATTTCCCGTTTTTCGCTCATCTCTTTTTCCCTCCTTATCCTGTAGAATAGCGCAACGAAGGATTCTCCTTACACACATACACTAGGTCAGTACCAATCATAGCTAACCCCATTTTAGATGTCAAGAATGTCCACCGGACAACCTGCCGGGTAACTCCAGCAGCAACCTCGATTGTTGAAGATTTGTCAAATATGGGACCGGTTCTTGTGTGACGATCATAGTATGGCCAAGTTCCTTTTCTTCTATCGATCCTTCCTCTGCTGCCACATACGCAGGATTTCCTGATACAGCACGTCTACTGTAACTTCGAAGCGCAGCGCTGAATCGAGATCTTCATCTCCCACAGCAAGGTAGAGTGGAGACGGTTGGTCTTGAGCACAAGAGATATGATCCCCGCTGAACTGCAGCAGGACGTAATGGGAAAAGCCCTCCGGCAACCGCTGTACGACCGGTACCGAACCGATTTGATAGCACAGGGGAAAGAGCAGTACCCTGCCCTTCAAGCGCTGCTCGATCGCCGAGGCGACGTTGACCAGATAGGTCATGCGGTTTGCATGCTGATCAACATTCACGCCGGGACGGAACAAATAAAGAGGGAGCAGCGCGGTGTCGACAAACTCTCGCAGCTCCTCCCATTTGCAAAGCTCAGTCATATTCCATTGCATTTGACACGTCTCCTCTTTTTCGTAGGTTTACGGGAACTAGGTTACCACGAAAAAGAGAACGCAGGCAATCAACCGGTTTCGGTTTTCTCGTACGCCATGATTTCGCGGAGTTCGCTGGTCAACCGCAAAAACCGCTCTTTGTTTTTCATGGCCAGCGCTTCATCAATTTCCTGGTACAGCGTTCGCTTACGATAGAGGCGGACCTGCTCGTCTATTACCATCTCTGACAACAAGCCCGACACTACATTGTTTGTTCCATACAGGTTTCCGTAAAAATTTGGCCACTCCATACCCATCCCTCACTTCAACAAAATTGTCGTCTCGGTAAAACCATTGTATTTGCGAAGCCATGTCTGGCTGGCATATGTACCGGCGTACATCCATTCCATGCTGTCCGACTGACCTACTTTCAACAGACCAAGGTGAACCATCATTTTCAGCACGCGGTTCTTCAAAATGTTACCGGGATCGTCGTAATAAAACGGTTTCATCCAGGGCAGCAGACTGCGGCAGAGCGTTTCCTGATCGACCCAATTTCCGGCTGTCATCAATGGAATCAACTGTACCAGCATGGGCAGATTGGGGATCGCCCGCTTGTAAAGCCGCAACCAGAATCGGATCAGATCGTGATAGATCTTCTCTTCGTATTGCCGCAGCAGCTGTTCCGTTCCTCCCTCCGTGATCGCCACCCGGCCCGATGCCTCCTCAATCCACTTCTGGTAGTAACAGAAGTCGTACAGCAGGGAAAACCGATCCGGGTAGAGGTCGAAGTGAAGTCCATAGCCAAAACGCCATTTTTGCGGCGGAAGCGGCTCTTCCTTCACGTGCAGAAACTGAAACAGTTGAGTCTGATATCGCTTGTACATGCCTCCGTCAGAGGTAAGCGGGATCGGCTCTTGCTGTAAAAATTGTAGAAATTGCATGATATCGTCGCAGAGTGCTGTTCCTTCGTCGCGGTACGCTCCCGGTTCCTGGGCGAACGGCGAGGTTTCACGCTGCCACTTGTCCAACCACGCCTGCAGATACGGTTCCCTGATATCCGACGGGATCTGATACTGGCCAACCGTCTTGCTTTTGGCCGGAAAAACCCAGCCACGCTTCATCGCCGATGCGATAAAGCGGCGGGCCTCTTCCTGTTTCCGCTCATTACCGGCATCGAGGGCAACCCCTGCTTTCGCCATGAGATCTTCCAGTGACAGCATCGTTCGCTTGTCGAGAAAGAGCAGCAGCAGAAAATGTGTTTCCGTGCAAGTTAACTGCTCAACCTCCTGTTTCATTGTTTGTCTGTGGCGCAAGCTGGTCATCAGCGTTGTGATCAGCTCATTTTTCGAATGAGGGTTGCATTCGCAACCGTAGTGATTGGCGATTTGATGCAGTTGCCTGATGTCTGTAAAGACCAATATCTCAGCCAAATTCATCGTAGATCCCTTCTTTTTCGCGCAGGAACGTTTCCTTTTCCTACAGGGTACGGTTTCTGTTTATCCCTCATTGTTACCAAATCACGGAAAAGTAAACAGGAAGCCACACAAGTGACTTCCTGCTCGATGAAAAAAAGATCAATCTTCTTCTACATTCCACTCGTCGTGCAAAGTTTGGTACGTTTTCGCCTCGTCGTAGCGGCCCGCCTGCGTCAACAGCGCAATCAACCTCCGGATCTGGTCGAGGTCAAATCCAGACAGATCAACGTACTGTTTCAGCGCCTCGATCGCTTTTTCCGTTTTCCCCAACGATAAATAAATATCACTTGCCAGCGGGTAGGACGCCACATACTCTTCGTCTACAGCCTGTAAAGTTTCCACCAGGGCTGCAGCTTCCTCCAGCCGCCCGACGTAAAAAGCCATCATGGCAGCGCCGTACAGAATTTCCGGAGTGCGATCCCGCTCCAAAGCTTGACGGAACACGTGATAAGCTTGTTCAAATTCGCCGTTCTGGGCAAGGGCCCGTCCTTTTGCCAGCAGCACATCGAGGCTTTGGTCGCCTGCCTGCTCCATCAATTGCATGGCTTCTGCATCTCGGCCCACGCGGAAATACATGTTGCCCAGCGCAGCGAGAATATCCTGGTTGTCCGGCTCTTTCTGCCGGGCGAGTTCCAGGTATTTCACGGCTACTTCGTCCAATTCCTGCAAAGCGTAAAGATCTGCCAGCAACAGGAACATCTGAACGTCCTCGTAGCCGGACTCTTTTAACTCGTACAAGAGATGTTGCGCTGTTTCAAAGTCGTTTAGATCCAGAGCGATTTCCGCCATCAGCAGTTGACAGTCTCGACGCAGCGAAGGCTCCATGCCGGGACCGTTCATCACCTCGGACAGCAGCTGCGAAGCTTCCTCCAGATGTCCCAGATGATACCACACTTCCGCCAGGTACAGCATGACCTCCGGGAGCTCCTTGCCGTGTTCCTGCACTTTTTGCAAAGCCTTCAGTCCCAGTTCAACATCGTTGTTTTCAATCCGTTTAACCGCTTCGTCTATCACATAGAGCCATTTTTTCGGCATGTCGATCACCTCGTTATGGTTCAGTCGTCCTGTAGTTCGAAAAGACCGTCCGCAGACGGTCTTTCCATATGTGATGGCTATACCCTTGTCAGCCAGCTCATCGCAAGCACGGTAACCAGTATACCAAAAAAGCTGAGAATTAAACTGTACTTTGGCTTGGCAGGCTCGCCTTCTGTGGTTTCCCCATCAATGGGCAAGACAGAGGGAGAGGATTTGGAGGTCGGTTCACTTTCAGCGGATACGGGCTCTGATTCCACAATGTATGTACCGTCATCCGATTGTATGGAAGAGGAAATGACTTGCGGCGCTTTTTCCACGTTCATGGAAACGACTTCTCCTCCAACAAGCAATGCGTTTGTCTCTTGGGGAGAATGGGTGTTGTTGTATAAGCTAAACCCGCACAACAGGAGCAGAACGGCTGCTGCACTCAGGCTAAAACGGCGCATTCTGGCGGTGAGAGTAAAAACCTTTTTGCCAAATGGTATCGCCCATTTCTCCTCGGAGAGGATGCGATTCATGACTGCATCCACGATCGACCGGGCAGTGGACACGGAGGCATATTGTTCTTTTTCCGCCTGAATCCAGTTTCCGCTTTCCGCCCATACAACGTATTCGGACCTGCAGGATTTACAGGATGCCAGGTGGTTGTCTATCCGACGGCTGGTTACTTCCGGCAAAAGTTTGTCGGCGTAATCCGGTATGTATTCTTGGACTTCTTCACATCTCATCGTTTATTCATCCCTTCAGCTTCATCCAATTGTGGGTCCAAGATGTAGGTTTCCAACTCCGCTCGAATGCTTTGTCGTGCGCGAAACAGCAGGGATTTGACCGAACTTACCGTTAAATCGAGAATCGATGCGATTTCGTTGTAATCCATCTGTTCGTATTCACGCAGGATAAGTGCTGAGCGCTGCTTTTCCGGCAAACTGTTTATTGCCTGACGAACCAGCACCTCGCGCTCATTGCGCAACAGCTCCTGCTCTGGCAAGCGCTCGATGGATACAACCGGTATCTGAACCGTATCCTCCAGGTAGACATCGGAGTTCCGACTCTTGCGCAGCTCACTGAGCACGGAATTTCGAGCAATGGTGTAAAGCCAGGTGGAGAAGGTGGCTTCTACATCGCGGAACGAGTGGATGCTCTTGTACGCCTTGTAAAACGTCTCTTGACAGATATCCTCAGCCATGTGTTCCAGATGCGCTTGTCTCAACATATGGGTGACAAAGGCGAGGATTTTCTTTTCATACCGACGGATCAACTCGGCATAGCACTCCACATTGCCTTCTTTTAACTCGCGGATAAGCTGGGAATCGGTCATTACCAGGAATACCCCCTTAGCGATTCCGATCCCTCAGCGGCCTTTTGCTAAATATAGACTGCCGGGGATGTAAAAAGTTGCGCTGCCTAACGATACTTTTTTCTCGCATTTTTGACAGAATCCTTTACGAAAAAACCCCCAAATATGGGGTTATATGACATAATTATAGGGTTTGGTATCAAGAAGGCATCTGCCCATTCCAACCGTCTGAGCGAAGTGTTCCTCGTGAAAGATCCATCTACCGTTCGACATAACAGATGTTGGAAGACGGCATTCACTAAGATTGAGAATAGTTGAAAGATCAATTTTTGTCAATAAGTCTGTCTTTTTTACGAAAAGAATATCCGCATCAGCCCCCGGGGTGAAGCTGCCTTTTTGCGGGTAGAGGCCAATGGCTTTGGCGATATTTGTCGATGCGATTCTGACCAGGTAATGGAGCAGATCCTCCGCCTTCCATGACTTCCTCCGCAGGTCAACTGAAATGTCTGTCAACGCAGCCACTACGGAGAGGGAACGATACCGGTGATCCGCGAGATACTCCAGTACGCGACCGGCCCTTTCCCCATCCACCTGCGTCACGTGGTAAAACGGTTCTCGCTCGGTTCGTTCAAGCGGATCGCCATACGGGATGCAGGTGCGAATTTTGGCATGCCGGCACATTTCCATCCAGCGTTGCAGCGCCACATCCCGTTCCTGTGCGCCCATACGCGCGTCGCGAGGAATGTGCAGGTGAACAGAAAATCTATATTGGTGCTGAAGAGAGGACAGTTCATCCCAGCGCAGGAGCTGCAGGTCTTCGCATGTATTCAGAATCAGTTGAAACAGACGAAACCCTTGTTGACAGAGCGGCCTGATCTTGTCTACGTGAAAATGGGCTGCATCCATTCCGATCCGGACACTGTAATCGATCAGATTGTTGAAGTGAATCGCTTTTTGGTAAAGCACTTGCGCTGGTTCCATCCAGCCCTCTACATGCAGGGTATCCAAGAGGAACGTATAACCGTCCCGAACCAAGCCCTGGACGTGGTTTATGTATTCTTGAGCGCTGCGCAGGCGCATAAGGGGTACTGGCGTCATTGTGACAAATCCAGGGAGCAGGTACATGTCGCTGGCGTCTATCACTTCAAGGCCGTTGTTACCAAACGAGTGTAACGCAAACTTTTCCAGGGTATCCTTGGCAACCCTGTGAATTTTGCCGTTACGTATCCATAGGTCTGCTTCCATGTAACCATGCGACGTAATCATTGTGCCGTTTTTTATCAACAGTTCGTTTTGCTGCACGGCTTGTCCCTCCCATCGGCTCGTCCGTCCTATTCGTAGTACGAGCATATGCGTGAGAAGGGAAAAAAGTACGAAAAACCCGAAGCAAAAAAAGAACCGCCGTCGCGCTTGTAAGCGCATTCAAACGGCGGCAGCACATGTGTGCAAATGTATTGGATAGGAGTGGAGAGAAACCATACTGTAATTTCATTATAACCAAATGCTACCGCTTGTCAAACATTTTCTCTAACAATCAATAAATTTTTGACATGAATGTCAGTCATAACAGATAAAGAACCCGCCATGACGGGTTCTTTATTCTTGTTACCTGCAGATTTCTGCAAGAATTTGCGCAAAGTTGGGGAACGAGACAGCGATCGCTTCATCGTTCTCGATCCATGTCTCCCCTGCTGCTGCAAGTCCGGCAATCGCCATGGCCATTCCGATCCTGTGATCGCCCCTGCTGTCGATGCGTGAACCTGTGAGCGGCGTTGGACCCTCGATGATCATGCCGTCGTCAGTCGGGGTTACTTTTGCCCCCAGTTTGGACAGCTCGCTGACGACTGTTGCGATCCGATCCGTCTCCTTCACTTTCAACTCCTGGGCGTCGCGAATCACGGTTTTCCCCTTCGCCTGCGTAGCCATGACGGCGATCACCGGCACTTCGTCGATGAGGCGCGGGATCATCTCTCCCCCGATCTCCACGCCGTTCAATTCGGCATAGGTGACCGACAGATCAGCGACCGGCTCTTCATTCACTACTCGTTCGTTCACCAGTTCAACAGAACCGCCCATGGCCCTCACCACGTCGATGATCCCTGTGCGTGTCGGGTTTAAACCCACGTTTTCAATCAGCAGGGAGCTGCCCGGAACCATCATGACCGCTGCGATGAGAAACGCTGCGGAAGAGATGTCACCCGGCACCCGGATGTCTCTCCCCTTCAACTGTTGTCCACCCTCCACAGAGACGGTCAGCCCGTCGCGGACGACGCTTACACCAAAGGCTTGCAGCATCCGCTCCGTATGATCGCGTGAGAGATGCGGCTCCGTTACGCTGGTGACGCCCTTTGCCTGCAGTCCGGCCAGCAGGATGGCCGATTTCACTTGCGCGCTCGCCACTGGAGACTGGTAGTGGATCCCTTTCAATTCACCGCCGCGAATGGCCAAAGGCGTAAACTCGCCATCTTTGCGTCCGTCAATCTTGGCCCCCATCTGACGGAGCGGTCCGACTACCCGGCGCATGGGCCGTTTGGCAATCGATTCATCGCCCTCCATCACAACGTGAAACGGTTGTGTAGCCATAATCCCGGAGAGAAGGCGAATGGTCGTACCCGAATTGCCTACATCCAGATGCTGGGACGGTTCTTGAAGTCCATACCAGCCTTTGCCGTGAACGGTTACGCGATCTTCTTCCTGAACGATCTCAATGCCCATCCGGCGAAAACAGCTGATGGTGCTGAGACAATCGGCTCCGGGAAGAAATCCTTCGATGGTGGTCGTCCCCTCCGCCAAGGCTCCGAACATGACGGCACGGTGGGAAATGGACTTGTCACCGGGCACTTTTACCTTACCTTCGATTCTGTTTGCTTTTTGGACGCGTAGCATGGTTCTACTCTCCTTTTTCTCTATCCTCTGCTGTACACGTTGTAATCAAAATAACGCAGCAGCTCTTCTCCTTTTTCCATCTCTGCCTGACTGCGGAACGTTATCCGGAGTACGCCCAGCATGTCTTCACGCGCCTCCAAAATCTGAATGTTGGTGATGTTGATCTGTTTTGTACCCAGGAGCGTGGTAATTCGGCTGATCTCTCCAGGATGGTCGGGAATGTCGATGTACAAATCGTAGAGCGGCGGCAGCGCTCCTTTTTGGCGTTCGGGCAGCCCTTCGCGGAAATCTCTTGCACGCTTGAAAAACTGCTCAATGGACTCTTGTTCGCCGCGCTCCACCAGGTCCATAATCTGATCCAGGGCGGCCCGCCAGTCTTCCGCAATCTTCAGCAGGTGTTCGCGATTGTTCAGCAGGATGTCGCGCCACATGCGCGGATTGCTGGAAGCGATGCGCGTAATGTCGCGAAAACCGCCCGCTGCCAACCGGTGGTGCCACTCGTTGCCTTCGTTGTAACTCGCCACCTGGTTAACCAGAGCTGCAGCCAGAATATGGGGAAAGTGGCTTACGGCACCCACCACTTGATCGTGTTCGTCCGGATTCATGCGTACGATCTTTGCATGGGTATGGGACAACAGCTGGGTCAGCCGGACTACCGGCTCCTCAGGTGTGTCAGGCGCCGGAGTCAGGACGTAATACGCATTTTCAAACAGGCGGTCGGTTGCCGCCTCGACACCGGATTTGTGTGATCCGGCCATGGGGTGTCCGCCGATAAAGGTTACGTGCTGCGGGATGCGATCGCGTGCATAGCGGACAATGCCAGACTTGGTGCTGCCGACATCTGTCAAAATGACGCCGGGCTGCAGGGATAGTTCAGCCAACTGATCTAGTATTCCGTAGATTTGTTCCACAGGTACTGCCAGAAAGATGACGTTCGCTTCGCGTACAGCCGTCTGCAAATCGGTAGCACCCGCATGTATAACACCAAGCGTCAAGGCCTTGTCCAGGGAATCCTGCCGCAGGTCAAATCCAACGATGCGAACATCCGGATCCTTCCGCAGGGCCAGGGCAATCGAACCGCCGATCAGGCCGACGCCAATCACAGTAATGGTTGTCTTCATCTCCACCCAACCTCTTTTTTCTATGTTTCCCCAAGTAGGACAAAGATGCCGGTGGCTGGCCGGCATCTGTTCTTCGTTACTCTTTCCAAGCACCCGCCACGATGTCCCGAAGCGCCTGCAAAATCTTCTCGTTTTGTTCCGCATTGCCGACCGTAATCCGCTGGTAACCCGGGAAGCCAAGCGCTCTGCCGGAACGAACGATGATTCCCTGAGACAGCAGTTTGCGGAACACTTCGTCCGAATCCTGCTTCAGGTTTACCAGAACGAAGTTGGCTTGTGACGGATAGTAGTCCAATCCCCACGCGTCAAACTGGTCGGTCAGTTGCTTCATGCCTTGTCGGTTCAAATTGCGGCATTTTTCCACAAAGGACTGATCCTTCAAGGCAGCCCGGGCGGCAGCCTGTGCCAGCGAACTCGTGTTGAACGGCTCGCGAACGTGATTCAAATGGTCGATAACCTCCGCAGAGGCGATCCCGTAACCGATGCGAAGGGCAGCCAGTCCGTATATTTTGGAAAAGGTGCGAAGAATGATCAGGTTCGGATACTGCGAAAGCATCGGAACCGTTTGCGGATATTCTTCTGCCACCACGTATTCATAGTAGGCTTCGTCCAGCACGACCAGCACGTTCTGCGGCACTCTTTTCAAAAACGCTTCCAGTTCAGTTGCAGTCACAATCGTACCGGAAGGGTTGTTCGGGTTGCACACCCAAACGACGCGGGTCTGCTCGTTAATCGCGTCAGCCATGGCTTCCAGATCATGCACGCCGTTCTTCAGCGGCACTTCGATCAGCTCCGCGCCGTCGATAATGGCGTTGGAACGGTACTGCGGGAATGTAGGTGTTGCCGTGATGGTATTTGTCCCTTCACCCAGATAGGCACGGGAAATCATCTGCACCACTTCGTCAGAACCGTTTCCGAAAATAAGCTGTTCCGGCTGCACCTTCAGAAATTCAGCCAGATCCCATCGCAGCTGCAGACTGGCGCCGTCCGGATAAACAGCCAACGTGTCCAGGTGGCCCATGATTGCTTCCTTTACGTCAGGAGAGAAGCCGAACGGGTTCTCGTTGGAGGCGAGTTTGATGACTTCCGTCAAACCAAATTCACGTTTCACGTCATCGATTGGCTTCCCCGGTTGATAGACAGGGACATTGAGAATACGCTGCTTCGGTTGCATCCACGTCTCACTCCAAACAGGTTTTTCATGTTATTGTAACGCACTCGTCAATCGATGTACAAACGTTTTTATTTTTTCGACGCCTGCCTGCAATTGTTCAGGGTCTCTTAGCAACTCTTGATTTCGCTCAATTTCCTGCACGATGGCGCTGCCGACAATAATTCCGTCGGCGTGGGGGGCCAGCTCCCGCACCTGCTCCGGGGTGGATATGCCAAAGCCGACAGCAGTCGGGACGGAAGTATTTGCTTTCACTTTTTCCAGGAAATCGGCCAAATCTTCGCGGAGCTGCGACCGGGTTCCCGTTACTCCGAGCGAAGAGACACAGTAGAGAAAACCGCTCGCCTGCCGGCCGATTTTACTGATCCGCGCCTCCGAGGTGGGCGCCACCAGCGATATGATATGAATACCGTAACGTCCGGCTGCTTTCGTGGCTTCTTCGTTTTCCTCTACCGGAAGGTCGGGAATGACGATCCCGTCCGCTCCGCTTTCGGCAAGGTCGGCAAAAAAGCGATCGAGTCCGTACTGCAGAACCGGATTGTAGTACGAGAACAGCACCAGCGGTATGCGAATACCCGACTGCCGAAGACGTCCGACAAAATGAAGCGCGTCCGGCATTGCCACCCGGTTGGCGAGCGCGCGCTGAGACGCCCGCTGGATGGTTGGACCGTCGGCAAGCGGATCAGAGTAGGGTACGCCCAACTCGATCAGATCGGAACCAGCCTCAACGAGTGCATGCACCAGGTGAAAAGAGGCTTCGAGATTCGGATCCCCCACCGTGATAAAGGGAATAAAGCGCGTTTTGCTGCGGTCGGAAAACAGTTGATCAATGCGGTTATGCTTTTGAATCACGCTTCTTCGCCTCCTTGTACAGGGCCTTCCAGCGCATCCTGGATGGTCATCACGTCCTTGTCGCCGCGGCCGGATAAGCAAATCACCAGAATCTGATCGGCTGACATGTGCCGTGCTCGCTTTATCGCCTCCGCGATGGCATGGGCGCTTTCCAATGCGGGAATAATTCCTTCCGTGCGGCAAAGGAACTGCACGGCATCAAGCGCTTCCTGATCGGTAACGGATGTGTACTGTACTCGGCCCGTTTCCTTTAAATAAGCGTGCTCCGGCCCCACGCCGGGATAATCAAGCCCCGCCGATATGGAATGCGCCTCCTGCACTTGACCGAACTCGTCCTGCAGCAGGTAGGTGAGGGCCCCGTGTATCACTCCCGGACGTCCCAGGGTAAGCGTGGCCGCGTGCTTGTCGGTGGAGAGACCATGTCCCGCCGCCTCCACCCCTCTAAGCGCCACATCGTCCTTAAGGAACGGGTAAAACATGCCGATCGCATTGCTTCCGCCGCCTACACAGGCCACCACCTCGTCAGGCAATCGTCCGATCTGTGCGAGAATCTGCTCGCGCGTCTCTTCCCCGATGATTTTTTGGAATTCACGCACCATGTACGGATACGGATGCGGCCCAACCACCGAACCGATTACGTAGAAGGTCTCATCCACATGAGACACCCAGTGGCGAATGGCTTCATTGGTAGCATCCTTCAAGGTGCGGGTACCCGACGTTGCAGGAATTACTTCGGCTCCGAGCAGCTTCATCCGAAAGACATTCAATGCCTGTCTACGGATATCTTCTTCGCCCATGAATACCTTGCAGGAAAGTCCGAGCCGCGCTGCGACGGTGGCACTCGCCACCCCGTGTTGTCCTGCGCCCGTTTCAGCGATGATCGAGGTCTTTCCCATCCGTTTGGCCAAAAGACCTTGTCCCAGGGCGTTGTTCAGTTTATGAGCGCCGGTATGGTTCAGATCTTCCCGTTTCAAATAGATTTGCGCTCCGCCCAATGCTTCCGTCATTCTTTTGGCATAGGTGAGCGGCGTCGGCCTGCCCGCGTACTCGCCCAGCAATTGATTCAGTTCTGCGCGGAAGGCAGGGTCGCGGCGAGCGTCTTCAAAAGCCTCTTCCAGTTCAGCCAGGGCATTCATCAGCGTCTCCGGCACGAATTTTCCGCCAAACGCCCCGAATCGTCCGCGCTCATCGGGAACCTTCATATTACCGATCGTCTGTATGGTCATACGCTCTCACCCTTTGCATGAATCGTCTTATTTTTTCACGGTCTTTTTCTCCGTCTGTCTCCACTCCGCTGGAGATGTCAATCATTTGCGGCTGATAATCAACAAGCAATTCTCCCACATTGGATTCGTTGATACCGCCGGCAATGATGCATATCGTCTCTTTTGCCTGCTCGCGCAAACGGGGAATCACCTCCCAGGAAAAGCGCTTGCCGGTCCCACCCGCCTGCTTGGGGTCGTGCGTATCGAACAAGAAGGCGTCTACCGCTCCTTGGTACGATTTCAACACCTCTGTCAGCCGCTCTTCTGCGGAAACGGCGATCGCTTTCCACACGGGGAGCCGAAAGCGGTCGGCCACCTCCCGGCAGAATGCCACAGACTCAGTCCCGTGCAGTTGAATTACGGAAAGAGGAGCGTAAGACAGCACCTCCTCCAGCTCGGAGAAGGTAGGATTTACAAATACGCCGACCGCAGCAGGAGGGTACTGGGCCGAACGCAGCAGTTTCCCCGCCTCTTCGGCAGAAATTCTTCGTCTGCTTTCGGCAAATAGAAACCCGACGTAGTCAACTTTTAGCTCCGCCAACAGCTCCAGTGTTTCCTGTCGCTTGACACCGCAGATTTTCACCTTTGTCATCGACCAACACGTCCAGTCAGATCGAGACGCTCTCCAGCCAGATCGATGACCGCCTGTCGAACATCAGCCTGACGCATGAAATGCTCTCCTACCAGCACGGCACGGGCACCAGCCTCGAGTACGCACTCGATGTCCTGTCGTTTGCCGATCCCGCTCTCGCTTACCACCGCGACCCCTGGCGGAACGAGTGCAGCCAGTTCGGCAGTCGTTTTCACATTCGTCTCAAACGTCCGGAGATTGCGATTGTTTATGCCCAAGAGCTTCGGCTCCGTATATCGGAAGACAAGCTCAAGCTCCTTGCGGTCGTGCACTTCCAGCAACACGTCCATCCCCAACGCCGACGCCGTTTGGAACAGATGCCGCAGCTGATTCCCTTCGAGAATGGCGGCAATCAGCAAAATGCAGTCGGCTCCTGCTGTCCGGGCCTCCGCCACCTGCATCTCGTCGATAAGAAAATCCTTGCGCAAAAGCGGCTGCGCCACTGCTTCGCGGATGCAGCGAAGGTATTGGAGACTTCCCTGGAAATAGGTTTCGTCCGTGAGTACGGAGATGGCCTCTGCATCGGCTGACGCATACGCCTGAGCCAGTGTCACCGGTTCAAAGTCCTCTCGAATCACGCCCTTGGATGGAGACGCCTTTTTCACCTCTGCAATGACGCTGACAGGACGCGGGCTATCCACGAGCGCCCGATGGAAGTCCCGCACCGGAGGGGCAAAACTCGCCTGGTCCAGCAGTGACTGCATCGTGGTGCGCTGCTTAAGGCGGGCCACCTCTTCTTTTTTGGTTTCCACGATCTTACGAAGCATTGGTGATCCCTCCTGCCACCTGACGAATCTGTTCCAGCTTTCGCATGACCTCGCCTTGGTCAATCAGTTCAGCCGCACGGATCACGCCCTTTTCCATGGAGCTTACCCGGTCGGCCAGGTAGAGAATCGCCCCCGCGTTCAAAAGGACGATGTCGCGGGCTGCGCCGCGTTTGCCGGCAAACACTTCCCGAATGATGGTTGCGTTGGTGAAAGCATCGCCGCCGCGCAGCTCTTCCATTGCATGGCGGCGCAGGCCAAAATGCTCCGGTTCGATTTCGTACGTATGAATGTTTCCGTCCCGCAGCTCTGCGATTCGACTCCGTCCGGTAACCGTCAGTTCGTCGAGACCGTCCTCCCCGGATACCACCAGTGCTCGCTCTACGCCAAGTTCACCCAGCACCTCCGCCACTATAGGAAGCAAAGCGGCGTCGTATACGCCTAGCAGCTGCCGCTTCGCACCTGCCGGATTGGTGAGTGGTCCCAGCAAGTTAAACACCGTACGCACCGCCAGATCTTTTCGTGGACCTGCCGCATGCTTCATCGCCTGATGATAGAGGGGAGCAAACAGGAAGCACAGGTTGGTTGCCCGCAGGCAGAGAGCTGCAGCAGCAGGCGAGAGCGTGATCGCTACACCCAAAGCCTCCAGCACGTCGGCGCTGCCGCTCTTGCTCGATACCGCCCGATTCCCGTGCTTGGCGATCTGCACGCCGTCACTCGCCGCCACGATGGCTGCCGCTGTGGAAATGTTAAACGTATCGCAGCCGTCGCCGCCTGTGCCACACGTATCCACCAGCCCTTGGGCCTCCAGCGGAACGCGCACGGCTCGTTCCCGCATGGCCTGGGCAAAACCAATAATCTCTTCCACTTGCTCCCCTTTTAGGCGGAGACTGGCGAGAAAAGCCCCGATTTGGGCCGGAGTCGCTTTTCCGTCCATGATTTCGCCCATCGCCTGCCGCGCCGTTTGACGGTCGAGGTGTTTTCCTCTCAAGATTTGTTCCAATGCAACTGTCAGCATGGTTGTTCCTCCTTCCGCACGAAGAGCTGTTCCGCTTTTTTCAAGGCAGACAGCATTCCTGCCGCTTTGTTTACCGTTTCCTGATATTCGTGATGTGGGACCGAATCAGCCACGATACCGGCACCTGCCTGTACGTACGCGCAGTTGTCCTTGAACAGCAGGGTGCGAATCGTAATGCAGGTGTCCAGCGCCCCGTGAAAACTGATGTAACCAATCGCTCCAGCGTAAGTGTGACGGGCCTCAGGTTCGAGTTCAGCGATGATTTCCATGGCCCGAAGCTTTGGCGCGCCGGAAACCGTACCCGCCGGGAATGCAGACAAAAGCGCGTCAAACGGATGCAGTCCATCCCGCAGCTGCCCCGTAACGTGGGACACCATGTGCATGACATGGGAGTAGTGCTCAATCATCAGTTGTTCTTCCACACGCACACTGCCGTAATCCGAGACCTTGCCGACGTCATTTCGTCCGAGATCAAGCAGCATGTAGTGTTCAGACCGCTCTTTGGAATCAGCCAGCAAGTCCTCGGCCAATGCCAAATCCTCAAGAGGAGTCGCCCCTCTCTTGCGGGTCCCGGCGATCGGCCGCATTTCCACTTTTCGATCCTCCACTCGCACGAGCAGTTCCGGCGATGTGCCGGCGATCGTCTCTTCACCAAACTGCAGATAGTACATGTACGGGGACGGATTCAGCGTACGCAGCACGCGGTAGACGGAAAACGGATCGACATCCGTTTTCACTTGAAAACGTTGGGACAGCACAACCTGAAAGATATCTCCCGCCGCGATATACTCTTTCGCCCGTTCGACGATCGATTCAAATTCCGATCGGGTCATGTTGGCTTCCACATCCAACTCGCGGATTGGCTGATCGGAAAGGGCAACCCGGCTTTCGTCGTGATAAGGGGCGGTTACCTCCGCTGCCAGCTCCCGCAGGCGTTGACAGACGACTTCGTACTTTGCGGCAATCTCAGTGGATGTGTCCTCCGCCTCCACATGCAGATTGACGATCAGCTGGATTTCCTGTTTCAGATGATCGAAAGCAACGATCTCGTCCACAAACAGGAACCGCATGTCGGGTACATCCAATCTCTCCTTGCGATGTCGGGGCAAATCCTCAAAGTAATGCAGTGTGTTATAGCCGAAAAATCCGACGGCCCCTCCGCTCAGGCGAGGCAGTTGCGGCAGCTTCGGACTTTTGTATCGTTCCACATGCTCTCGCAGGATCAAGACAGGATTGCCCTCCTGCTCCTGCTCGTGTCCGGTTCGATCGCGAATCACGACCTTTGTTCCTTTTGCCTCGATGATTTGGAACGGACGCATCCCGATAAAGGAATATCGGGCCCAGCGCGCTCCGCCTTCCACGCTTTCCAGCAGGAAGGAATCGTTTGTGCGAATCTTCTGATACAGGCGAATCGGCGTCTCCTGGTCAGCAAGCAGCACCATGCGCACGGGAATCAGGGAGTAGTGTGCCGAAAGAGATTGGACCTCGGCCAGGGAAGGATAAAACATGGGATTCATTCACCTCTTTGGTGAAGAGGAAGGGGGAGAAAAAACAGAAAAAACCCAGGAAGAGTCCTGGATTTCATGATAGCTCATTCATGGTCATGATCATCCTAGCTATTTCTCTTCTCTCCTCAACCTAACTCTTCTCATCTCAACTGTTCTTTGCTCTGCTCTCAGCTAGTTCCTAAACCTGCAGGTAACTGACGAGATCGCTCTCGTTTCACTTTATAGTAAAAGAGAGCGATCAGAATGTCAACTAACGTTTTGCCAAACGTTTTGCCAAATCAGGGCGAAGACTTACTGCGTCCCGGAGGAAAACATGGTGAATCTCCCGGGCTGACTTTTCCGTATTGACGTGCATCATGACACGGATACAGCTCGGCAAACTCCCGGGCACGGGAATTTCCTGCGCGCACATCAACGGCACGTATTCCCATCCCTCCAACAGCCGCGCAGCCTGCGCCGGAAACGTTGCCTGCAGATCCTGCGTGGTGGTGAGCAGTACACTCACGATGTCGTCAACGCCGACCTCGTTTTGCTTAACCATCTCTTCCAACAGGAGTTTTGCCGCTGCGACGATTGACTCCCGCGTATTGCTCTCAACCGTGATGGCTCCCCTGATTCCTCGCACTCCCATCTCTCTACTTCCCCCATTCCTCTCTCATAATCTCCAGGATCAGGCTCTCTTCTATCTCTTTTACCAGCTCTACTCGACCGATCGCTCTCGGCAGAACGAGAGCCAGTTTCCCTGACACCGTTTTTTTATCACGTTTCATGACTGTCAGCACCTGAATGGGGTCAAACGGCTTCGGCCACTCGGTGGGCAGATGGAAACGTCGCAAAACACGAGCTGTCCGCTCATACACTCCCCGGTCGGCCAATCCCATTCGCTCCGCTGTTTTGGCCGCCAGGCACATGCCGATCGAAATGGCTTCCCCATGGTTCAACCGGGCGTAATCACTAAGGGCTTCAAACGCATGGCCAAAGGTATGACCCAGATTTAACAGGGCGCGCATCCCCTGTTCGGTCTCGTCAGCGGACACGATTGCCGCTTTCACCGCGCATCCGCGCTGGATGGCCTCGGCCACATACTCAGAATGAAGCTGCCACAGCTCATCCGCATGTTCTTCCAGCCAGGTGACAAACCTCTCATCGGATATCAGACCGTGTTTGATCACTTCCGCGAAACCGGCGGCCACCTCCCGCTTTGGCAGACTGCGCAAGGCAGCCGTATCGTACAACACCATGCGGGGTTGATGAAAGGCGCCGATCAGGTTCTTTCCGAGGGGGTGGTTGATTGCCACTTTTCCCCCTACCGAACTGTCATGGGCAAGCAAGGTTGTTGGCACTTGCACAAAATCAATTCCCCGCATGAACGTCGCAGCAACGAAACCAGCCAGATCACCCACTACACCGCCGCCAAGCGCAAGCAGGGCTGATTTGCGATCCAGACCCGCTTCGATCGAAGCTGTCATCACCCGTTCATAAACGGCCAGACTTTTGGATTGTTCACCAGCCTCGATCACACAGGAAGCGACGCGATAACCGGCCGTCTCAAGCTGGGAGACAAGCGGAGACAGATACAGCGGTGCCACATTCTCGTCGGTCACGATGAACAGCGAGCGCCCAGGTAAGATCCCGACATCCTGCAGCAGTGTCGCCGCCTGCTGCAAAAGCCCCTCCCCGATCTGAATCGGGTACGAGCGCTCATCCAACTCAACGTGGAGTGTTCTTGGCCACATCAGAACCGCTCCGTGTATTCGCGGTATTGTCGTACGTTCTCCAGCATGTCGTCCATCGCATCGGACGGAAACTTTTCACACATCGCGCGGGCGATTTCCCAGGCGACGACCGCCTCGGCGACGACACTGGCGGCAGGAACGGCACAACTGTCAGAACGTTCGATGCTGGCCGAAAATGGTTCTTTGCTGTCGATGTCCACACTCATCAACGGTTTGTACAGCGTTGGAATCGGCTTCATCACGCCGCGGACAACAATCGGCATGCCCGTCGTCATGCCACCTTCCAGACCGCCGGCGCGATTCGTTTTGCGGCTGTATCCAGTCTCTTCCGACCAAACGATCTCGTCGTGCACCTGAGAGCCGGGCAAACCTGCCGCTTCAAAGCCGATGCCAATTTCTACACCTTTGAATGCCTGAATGCTCAAAATCGCCTGTGCCAGACGTCCGTCCAACTTGCGGTCCCACTGCACGTGACTGCCCAGACCGATCGGGACTCCTTCCACGATCACTTCGACAATGCCCCCCAGTGAGTCACCGTCCTGCTTCGCTTTGTCAATGGCTGCCATCATTTTCGCTTCTGCTTCCTTGTCCAGACAGCGTACCGGGGATTCCTCCGTGCGGCTGATCAGCTCTTCCAGACTGACATCCTGGCGCTTTGCGATGACATCGCCGATCTGCAGCACCTGACCGCCGATCCGAATGCCAAACGCCTCCAGCAGTTGGCGAGCCACAGCTCCCACTGCTACGCGCATGGTCGTTTCACGTGCGCTGGAACGTTCCAGAATATTTCGCATATCCCGCTGATGATATTTGATTGCGCCGTTCAAATCGGCGTGTCCAGGACGCGGACGTGACACCCGACGTTTTTCTTCCGCACCTTCGACCGGTTCAGCACTCATGATGCCCTGCCAGTGGGCCCAGTCCTTGTTTTCTACAACCAGGGTGATCGGCGCTCCGGTCGTATAACCGTGGCGCACACCGGAGAGAACTTTCACCTGATCCTTTTCAATCTGCATTCGTCTGCCGCGGCCATGCCCTTTCTGCCGCCGCGCCAGCTGTTCGTTGATCTTCTCGATGGAGAACGGCAAATTGCTCGGAATCCCTTCAATAACGGCCGTCAGCTGCGGGCCGTGAGATTCCCCTGCTGTCAAGTATCTCATCTCTCTTCACTCCTCCAACTCTCAGGCAGCCTCTTATCTGTATCGCTGTCCTTTCACGCTTTTAAGCGTTATAATATCACACCTGCTTGCCCGTGGAAATACGAAACGGGAAAGTTCCTTTCATCCGGCATGAAAAACGCTTCTCCCGTAAGAGAAGCGCCTGACGTCAACGCGATGGCTACGCATTGTCCACCATCATATAGGAGTTGGGGGGGAACGGACGGCGGAGATTTTCCACTCGGACGAGATCATCCAGTTGTGGCTTGTCGGCACCGAGGATTTGTCCGCATTCCTGAAGTGTGATCAAGCCGCGCCGGTACGCTTCGATGACCTTTTGCTTATCCATCTGCTTCCTCCTATGTATGTGATTACATTTAGCTTTGGGAAAAAACAGCATCTCTATACCCCAATGGAATGAAGTTATCCCATTTTTCGATAAAAAAAGGTATCTTCCGCCTCAAACTGGTACTGACCCGGCTGAAAGATCTGCTCGGTGCTGCCAACGAACAAGACTCCGCCCGGCTTAAGAGCGCGGCTGAACTTTTGATACAATTCGTGTTTCGCCTCCTCTGTAAAGTAAATCATGACGTTGCGGCAGATGATCAGATCAAAGTTGGTGTCAAACGAATCGGCCAGCAGATTGTGCTTGCGAAACGTCACTTTCTGCTTCACTTCGTCGGAAATGCGGTAACTCATCGAATCTTTTGTAAAATATTTGGACACCAACTCCGTTGGACAATCCTGCAGCGATCGGTCGGTATATACACCCTGCTTTGCCTTGGCCAAAGCCCCCTCGTCGATGTCGGTCGCCAGAAGCGATGCCTCGATCTTTTTGCGGAGCAGAATCAGACTGAGTGTGTACGGTTCTTCGCCGGTCGAGCAGGCGGCGCTCCAGCACTTCAATCGCGGCGACTGTTTTGCGAGCCGCGGGAGAACTTTGTTCTCCAATACCTCCCAGCGTCCCGGATTTCGAAAAAACTCGGACACGTTGATCGTCATGCGATCCAAAAACTCGTAAAACAGCTCCTGGTTTTTGGAGATCGCCTCAAAGTAGCGGGCAAACGTCTCATATCCCCGCTTCAGGCGAAGAGAGGTAAGGCGCCGTTTCATCTGCGCTTCCTTGTATAGAGCGAGATCAATTCCTGTCATTTTTTTTACACTGTCGATAAAATGCTGAAAATCCTTGTCTTCCATTTTAAAAACTCCCCTTAGGTTGACTGCCCATAAGCGTTTCGCGCTTCGGGCAGGAATTCCTGCCAAAACAAAGAAAAGACTCCCTGAAGAGTCTTTTCCCGTTTTTTCCCTAATTAAATCCAGCGTTGGATGGTTTTTTCGTAGGACAGCACTTCGCCCTCGGAGAACCAGAGGCCGATCTCGCGCTCAGCGCTTTCTGGAGAGTCGGAGCCGTGGATGATGTTCATGCCAACGGAAGTGGCAAAGTCGCCGCGAATGGTGCCAGGAGCAGCATCAGCCGGGTTGGTTTTGCCCATCATGTTGCGCGCGGTAGCGATCACATTGTTGCCTTGCCATACCATTGCAAAAACAGGACCGGATGTGATGAAATCTACCAGTTCGCCAAAGAATGGACGCTCTTTGTGCTCTGCGTAGTGTTTTTCAGCCAGTTCGCGGCTTACGTTCATCAGTTTTGCCCCAACCAGTTGGAAGCCTTTTGCTTCAAAGCGGGAAACGATTTCCCCGATCAGGTTGCGTTGTACGCCGTCAGGTTTTACCATCAGAAAGGTTTTTTCCATGTTATATTGCCTCCGTAACAGCTATGTATTATGTCAAATTGACACCAACGAGAATTTTATCAAAAGAAAAAGGGGCAAGCAACCTTGTCCCTCGAAAAAACACTTAAAATTTGCGATCCACGATGAAATTGGCGATCTCCAGCAGTGATTTTTTCGTCTGATTGTCCGGCAGATCGGCCAAAGCCGACTTCGCCCGATCAATATACCGTTGCGCCAGGGCGTGACTGTATCCGATGCCCTCGTCCGCCCGTACCAGCTGTATGGCTTCATCGACATGATCCCAAAACGTCCCCTGTGCGAGCCAGTTCTGAAAACGGTCGCGCGCTTTGCCAAAATGCGCAGTGTAGAAAGCAGGCAGGGTGATATTCCCCTGACGCAGATCGCTGCCTGCCGGCTTGCCTAACTGCTTCTCGGTTCCGGTAAAGTCGAGGATGTCGTCGGTGATCTGGAAGGCCATGCCGACGTTGTAGCCGTATTGGAACATTTTTCGAACCAGTTCCGGTTTCGCGCCGCTCGCCACCGCCCCCAGTTGGCAGCTGATGGCGATCAACAGAGCGGTTTTTCGTTTGATCCGGCGCAGATAGGTGCGGAAGTCCTGCTGCCAATTGTGCAGATCGCGCACCTGCTCGATTTCCCCCCTGCACATCTCCACGATGGCTTTGGAGAGAATTCGATGCAATTGAGGATCAGGCAGTTCTGTCGCGATCACCAGTGCCCGAGCCAGCAAGTAATCCCCTGTATACATGGCTACGCGGTTATCCCACTTGGCCCGTACCGTATCCTTCCCCCGACGCTTATCCGCGTTATCAACCACGTCATCATGCACCAACGTAGCCATGTGAATCAACTCAAGCGGTACCGCAACATGCTTGAGCCGTGTGACATCGTATTCGCCCCACTTCCCGCCCAAAAGCACAAAGACGGGACGAATCCGCTTCCCTCCTGCTTTCAGCAGATGCGTCGACGACAGGTACAGCTCGAGGGTGCGGGTGTCTATGGATTTCTCCAGTTCATTTTCGATGTACTGGACATCGTTTTTCAGTTGGAAGTAGATATCAACTAGGTTCATCCGCCCCACCTAACTCGTCAATGTAGTGTTTGCCTGCTGTGAAGCCGCATCCCATAGCGAGACTTTTACGGGGGAGGACAGCAATCCGAGTTCCGCCGCGCATTGATAGTAATACTCAAGCCCCACTCGTTGTTCATCCGTAAAATCGTGCGTCAGGCCATTAAAATACGAATACCAATCTTCTCGGTTTCCGCCGAAGTGAACCAGCACATCCTCTATCATAAGATCGAGATGTCTGCGCGTTTTTTCCTTGCTCGACAAAAACGCCGCATGTACATCAAGCAAAAGCTCCCGATGGTGCTCGATTGCCTGTTTGCGAACCGCCCAAAGGGCAAACGTCATGGAATAACCGGTAAACCGGTGCCACAGCTCCCCGAGGTCGTAAACTTGATACGGCAAGCTGTTTCGAATGGCCAAAAGCGCGTCATCCCCGATCAACAGAGCGGCGTCTGCCTCTTTCATCATTTCTTCCAGGACAGGCGATTGCGTCTTATAGGAAACGTGCAGACCGAAAAATTTTTGCAAAATGATCTTTAACAGGTTCACCGAGGTTGCCGACGTATTGGTCAAGGCGATCCGCGCGCCGGCCAGCTCTTCTATTGGACGTTTGCTGAACAGAAAGATGGAGCCTACTTTCCCCTTGGCGCTTACCGACAGATTTGGCAAAACCAGATATTGGGAAGCGTGTTCAGCATAGCTGAACGAAGAGATCGGTCCGACATCAATCTCTCCCCTGGCCATCGCTGCATTCAGCTGGGCGGGAACTTGTTGAATGAAGTCAATCCGATCCTGAAAACGTTTTTGATCAAAGTAAAAATAGACAGGGAGTGTGTTGGTGTAAATGATTTGTCCGATTCGCAAGGATTTTTCCGTCATCTCTTATTCCCCCCAGCGCCGAAACAGTGAATGCGGAACGTCCAGCGCATCCAACGCTTTGCCCACAACGAAGTTGATCAGGTCATCCATGGTGTTCGGCTTGTGGTAATATCCCGGCATGGCAGGTAAAATTTTTGCCCCCATCCGGCTCAACGTGAGCATGTTTTCCAGGTGAATGGCATTGAGCGGCGTCTCTCGGGGAACCAGCACCAGCTTGCGTCCTTCCTTCAGCATCACGTCAGCGACCCGTTCCATGAGATTGCCGGAAGCGCCGTGTGCGATACCGGACAAGGTACCCATTGAGCAGGGGATGACGATCATGCCGTCACCGCGATGTGATCCGCTGGCGGCCGGGCAGGAAAAATCCCGCAGCCCCCAGTAGTACAACTCGCCGGGAAAGTCCTGACGCAGTTTTTCCTGCACAAGCCGCTCCCGATCTTCCGTATTCCAGTCAAGCTCGTCCGAAAAGACCTGCCAGCCAGCCTCCGTAATCATCAAGTGAACGGTGTGACCGCCTCGCAGCAGTTCCTGTACGAGTCGAACGCCGTAAATGGCTCCGCTTGCCCCGGTAATGCCGACTGCCAACTGCTTTTTCATCATACGATCACCAGATCAATCATCGTAAAGGTGAACACAACCACGCTCAATATCCCGTTCATCGTAAAGAAAGCTACATCGAGCTTGGACAAATCCGTAGGCTTGACCAAACTGTGCTCGTAAATAAGAATGGCCCCGGAGATCAGCACTCCGATCAGGAACCAAATGGACAGCGACGCGCTTACGTAAAGCAAAACCAACCCGATAAACGTCAGCATGTGACAGCCCCGGGCGATCAGAAGCGCATTGGCAATTCCAAAGCGGCTCGGGAGCGAGTACAGCCCTTCTCTCTTGTCGAACTCCGCGTCCTGGCAAGCATAAATAATGTCAAAGCCGGCCGTCCAGAACAGGACAGTGAGGAACAACAGCATGGCCGTTCCGTCAATTTGTCCGGTGGTAGCCACCCAGCCGCCCAAAGGCCCGAATCCGATGGCGACTCCCAAAATAAAATGGCACAACCAGGTAAAGCGTTTGGTATAGGAATACAAGATAAGAACAAATACCGCAAGCGGGAGCAGCTTTACCGCGAGATCGTTCAACTGGAATGCAGCGTAGAACAACACTGCGAAGGAGATGACGATAAACAGCAGAACTTCGGTGACGGAGATCAATCCCGCGGGAATGGCGCGCGTGGCAGTCCGCGGGTTTTTCGCATCAATAAACCGGTCAATCAGACGGTTAAGAGACATCGCCGCACTGCGGGCTCCGACCATCGCCAAGGTTACCCAGAAGATTTCAGCCCAGCTTGGCCACGCGTTCTCAACGACAATATTGCCCAATACCGCTCCCATGAAAGCGAACGGCAGCGCAAAAACGGTGTGTTCAAACTTGATCATTTCCAAAATAATTTTCAATTTATGAAGACCCACGGGGAACACTTCCAATCTACAGTACGATTACCTTGCTGAGGTTACTTTTTTGTACCGATGTGCAGCGCGGCCACACCGCCCATGAACAGCTTGACCTGCACGGGATCAAGGCCCGCCTGCTGAAACATCCGGGCAAGCTCCTTGCTGTCCGGGAAGTTCGTCAACGATTGGGGCAGCCAGGCGTACTCTTCATATTTATTGACGACCAGTTTGGCAATGATCGGCAACAGCTTGTAAAAGTACAGATAAAATAGCTTGCGGTACGGGAGAAACGGCGGTTTTGAAACCTCCAAGGATACGACTTTTCCTCCTGGTTTCACCACGCGGCACATCTCGTTCAACACGGTCTGAATATCAGGCACATTGCGTAGCGCAAATCCTATGGTCGCGTAGTCGAAGGTGTTGTCCTCGTACGGCAGCTTCATCGCGTCGCCGTTTACAAGCTGGACCGTTTGGCCCACACCTTCCTTCGCCACTTTATAGGCGCCCACATCCAGCATGTTTTGGCTGAAATCGAGGCCGACGACGCGTCCCTCTTTCCCTACCGCATGTGCCAGGCTGATTGTCCAGTCGCAAGTGCCGCACGCTACGTCGATCGCTGACTGTCCCGGTCGGATGTTCATTTGTTTCATCGTGTAGTTGCGCCAGGCGATATGACTGCCAAAGCTGATGACGTTGTTCATTTTGTCGTACTCCTCCGCGATGCTCTCAAACACGGAGTGCACGTACTGCGCTTTTTGCTTCATCTGGTTCTCGTTCACCTGACTACATCTCCTCAACGACACGTTTCAAACGGTTGACGCGATGGGAGTACCGCGACGTAATCCACGTAAGCGTGTTCCTTCTTTCCGCCGGATGCAGACTGCGGATAAGCTGTTCGCAAATCGAGATCAACTCCATCGCCTTTGCTTCCACACTCGCCGCTACCTGCGCAATCGTGGTGCCCGGCTTTTGCATCAGATAGCGGGAAAAGCCGAATGGCGCCTGCTGCTGCCACTTCAACTGCTCCCATTCCCCGATCATGCATTCCACCGCCGACGTTTCTTCAAACAACGCGCTCCAGAAACGGCGGCTCTGCTCGTGGGCGGCGTACTTGTTCACCATTGCGACGTAGAGAGACGTATCAATGGTTTTCCGTAAAGACATATACTCGTCCCACGTTAGTTTACTCTCCTGTTCAGCCAGGTAAAGCTTCATCTTTGCCTCATTGACCCGTTCAATCGCCCGAGCCAGCACCTGGATCGCTTCGATCTCCCCTGCTTCGGCCAACAGGTGGTAGTAAGTGCTGCTGTAATAATCTCCTGCGAGAACAGTCAGCTGGCGATTTCGCTCAGCCGTCTGGGTTTCCTCGTAGACTACCTTTACCCCCTCGTGCATGTCGAGGCCCAACTGGACAAGAGCGACTGTCATGCAGAGAGTCCGAACCCGTTCGCTGGCCAATCCCTGGTCATGCAGGTACAAATACAAAAGAGCCAGGCGGTTTTCCGCCAGCAGCGGGGGGTCTACGTATTTTTCCACATAGGGGTGTTCAATCTTCTTGTAGATCTGTTCGATGATCGCTCGAACCTCGTCTACGTATGGGGTTTGATCTTTGCTCATGCGTCCTCCTCCACAAGCGAAACACAATCAAGTTGCTGCCTGTTCCGTTCATTGCGCAGTTCACGCGGTGCCTCACGCGGAAAGCTGTCCACATCATCATACCACACTTCGTTCCTAGGGACTAACTCTCTCGTGAAAATACGGGTCAATCCTCACCGGAAACCTTTGTTCCACATGAGTACGCACATCCTGGATGTCTGCGGGTGACGCCGCGTGGGCAGCTGTTTGCGTTCGCTTGGCTTCAATGGCGACCAGCAATTTCGCCGTAGACGGTTTCTCTTCCTCCAACAAACGGAAGTAGATCTGTTTTGTATTGCCTGTAAAGTGAAAAAGGTCGTAAGTCAGCGTGTAAAAATCGCGGTAGACCAAAGGCAAATCCACCTGTTGCGCTGGTCGAACGACAAAATCGACAAAAACGGACTGATTTTCCCATTTTACACGCTTAATATTATAATGAGTTGGCACTAAAGTAAATAAATCGACCACATTTTGCTCAGTCAGTTCAACTGGCCTTGACGCCTGGAAGGTCGGGACGTCCTCTCCCTTCCAGGTGACAGTGGGAACAAGCGACAGCAATAGGGCAAGCATCGAAGCTGCGACGATGGCCGCCAAAAGATTGCGGGGCATCAACATCCCTCCTCTTCACCATTGTACAAAGCAAAAAAGCAGGCTATGCCTGCTTTTCCTCCGATCGCTTTACTCTGTTGTATCGATGACGCCATGCTGCGTATAAATGACTGCTTTTCCACGCACCTTGATCGCCGAGGTATGCTCCGTAAACTGGAAAATCATGACTTCTCCTTTATCCAGCTTCTCCGTATGGTGAAAACGGGTGTCGGAGCCGCGCGTCAATCCGATCACGTGAACGCCGTTTTCTTTCGCTTTCACGATGCAGTAATCCTGCTGCATATGTACTGGCTGTGTCAATCAAGTTCCCCCTTATCAGGCAGTTTTCTCTTTCACTATGAATGAGCCCAAGCCGCCTGTCAAATCCCTTGCGATTGTCCGAGCCTCTGGGAGATTTTCGCCACATACCGCTGGGTCTCCAGCGGAAGCTGCTCATACTTTGCTTCCAGCTCTTCATCCGTGCTGATTCCCAGGCGCTGCAGGCGTCCAGGCCCTGCGTTGTACGCAGCAAGCGCCACCTTTACATGGCCGTCATAGCGACTGAGCAGGTCGCGGAGGTATTTGGTTCCGCCCGCCAGGTTTTCGTCCGGATCGTAGGCGTCACGCACACGCAGCATACGGGCTGTTCCGTCCATCAATTGCATCAAGCCTTTGGCACCGGCACGGGATACGGCATTCGGGTTAAAGTTTGATTCGGCTCGCACCACTTCGCGCACCAGTTCGCTGTCGACGTTGTAAGCTTTGGCGATGCGGTCAATTTTCTCCAAAATGGCGTGTCTTTGGAACGGCACCAGTCTGGACGAAGTGGTGTTTTCATGGGACTGTGAGGATGGCGTGCCATCCAGATCAGCCAGCACCTCTTCCGCGCTGATTACCCGCTGCCATTCCGCCGCTTCCGCTTCCAGCAGTTCCTGAAACAGTCCGTTCATCGGAAGTTGGTCCAACGCGGCAGATTCCGGGGAATGATAGGTATGGATACGCTGCTGAAACTGAGGGGAGACTCTCATGTCTTTCAACCTCTCCGTTGGGTTCTCTTTTTCATTATAGTGGAAAAATGTGGACAAGCCAATACATAGAAAAAGCAAAAAGAGAGCCTCGCTGGAGACTCCCCTTCCATATGTATGGAGATGGTCGGAATGCAGGGATTCGAACCCTGGACCTCACCCACCCCAAGGGTGCGCGCTACCGGGCTGCGCCACATCCCGACTGTACGTTTGTAATATACTATACATTTCATATCGTGTCAAGAGTTTACTTGATTTTGAATCGTTATTACGAGCGAATCAAGCTGAATACTTCCGCACGAGCGGCGGCATCATTGGCAAAAATTCCCCGCACGGCAGAGGTAACCGTTTTGCTGCCAGGCTTTTTCACTCCGCGCATGGTCATGCACATGTGCTCCGCTTCCACCACTACGACGACCCCGTGTGGATCAAGCTTGCGCACGATGGCATCGGCAACCGTCGCCGTGATTCTTTCCTGCAGCTGCGGGCGTCGGGCAACCGTCTCCACGGCGCGCGCCAATTTACTCAGGCCCACCACACGTCCGCCGCGTGGGATGTATGCGACATGGGCTTTGCCGAAAAACGGCACCAGGTGGTGTTCGCACATGGAGTAAAACGGAATGTCCTTGACCAGCACCATTTCTTCGTGGTCTTCACTGAATACCGTTTCAAAGTATTTTTCTTCGTTTACGAACAGTCCCTCAAAGGCTTCCGCGTACATCTTCGCAACGCGCTTTGGCGTATCCAGGAGTCCTTCGCGATCCGGATTTTCACCAACCGCTTCCAAAATCATACGGACGGCTTGTTCAATTTTTTTGTAATCGATCTCCATTTTCGTACCTCCTTTTTGTACCAAGGAATCTGCCACGACTAAACTGCATGCCTAACCCATTCAGGTACTCGTTTCCTTTGGCAAGACAAGCCCATCTTACCATAATGTCCCGAAAAAAAGCAAAATCATGACGAAAAAAATCCACATTGCATGAATGTGGATTTTTATGTAAGTGTTCCGTAAACGGAGTAGCTATTACTTGATGGAGTCCTTGAGCTGCTTTCCAGGTTTGAAAGCTGGAATTTTGCTGGAAGCGATTTCGATTTCTTCGCCTGTTTGCGGGTTACGACCTTTACGAGCCGCACGCTCACGAACTTCGAAGTTACCGAAACCGATCAGTTGAACCTTTTCGCCGTTTTTCAGCGCTTCCGCAATTGCATCGAGAACTGCATCAACTGCTTTTGTCGCGTCCTTCTTGGTGAGTTCGGTGGTTTCAGCCACTTTCGCAACGAGTTCTGTTTTATTCATTTGTTCTTCACCTCCCCTCAAAGAGTTCGGATAAGGTTAATGGTATTACTTTTCTTAACGGAAAGAAGCAGTTTTATACACTTTTTTGGTTGTTTTTACCGCTCTGACAAGCTTATAGTAATACACCGTCCCTGTAAATTCAAGCCCCCTCCTGTCGAAATGGAACGAAAAACACGAAAAAAGGCTTCCTGTCACTATGGAAGCCCTTTTTCGCCATGGTCCAACCAGGACTTTTCGCCTAGATTACAGTATGATCGCAATCAGTCCGCCCGAACCTTCATTGATAATTCGGCCCAGTGTCTCCTGCAGTTTGTATCTTGCATTGTCCGGCATCATCGTGATTTTTGCCTGAATGCCTTCTCGTACAATGGAATGGAGAGATCGTCCAAAAATGTCGGAATTCCATATGGAGAGCGGATCTTTGTCGAAATCCTGCATCAGATAGCGCACCAGCTCTTCGCTCTGCTTTTCCGTGCCGATGATCGGGGCAAACTCCGATTCTACGTCTACGCGGATCATGTGGATAGAGGGTGCCGACGCTTTCAACCGTACACCGAAGCGAGGACCTTGGCGAATCAGTTCCGGTTCGTCCAGCGTCATCTCGTGCAGCGACGGTGCAGCAATCCCGTAACCGGTAGAGCGAACCATATGGAGCGCTTCCGCCACTTGATCAAACTCCCGCTTGGCATGGGCAAATTCCTGCATGATTTTCAGCAGGTGATCCTTGCCCTGAATCTCCACGCCGACGATCTCCATCAGAATCTGATCGTAGAGCTCATCCGGCGCGTACAGGTCGATTTCCGCCACCCCTTGACCCATATGCATACCGGCCAAAGCTGCCCGCTCGATAAAATCATATTCGTTAAAAAAGCCGACGACGCGGTCCACATCTCGCAGGCGACGAATATCCTTCACTGTGTCCCGCACAGCTTCTTCGTAGTTTTGGCGAAGCCAGTGTCCATTTTCCAGTACCATTACCCAGCTGGGGAGATTCACATTTACTTCGTGTACAGGGAATTCGAACAGCACTTCCCGCATCAGAAGCAGGATTTCCTGCTCCGACATATGATCAACGGAGAGAGCCACAACGGGCACGTCATACTTTTCCTGCAGTTCCGTGCGCAGATGCTGCACCTCTTCGGAGCGCGGACGAGTAGAGTTGACCACCATGATGAATGGTTTGCCCACTTCCTTCAGCTCAGCCACAACGCGTTCTTCCGCTTCAATGTAGCCTTGACGCGGAATTTCCGCGATGCTTCCGTCGGTGGTCACGACGATCCCGATGGTGGAGTGCTCTTGAATGACCTTACGCGTTCCTACTTCCGCCGCTTCCTCGAACGGAACCGGTTCTTCGTACCAAGGGGTGTTCACCATCCGCGGTCCGTTATCGTCCTCGAAGCCTTTTGCACCCTGAACCGTGTAGCCGACGCAGTCAACGAGGCGGACGTTGATGCTGAGTCCCTCTGTTACGTGAAGTTGCACGGCCTGGTTGGGAACAAATTTCGGTTCCGTCGTCATGATCGTCCGGCCGGATGCGCTTTGCGGCAGTTCATCTGTGGCACGGATGCGCTCCGCCTCGGAATGAATGTTGGGAATCACGACCTGTTCCATAAACCGTTTAATAAAGGTTGATTTTCCCGTACGGACAGGTCCTACCACTCCCAAGTAGATGTCCCCGCCCGTCCGCTCTGCAATGTCTTTAAAGATGTCGACTCGTTCCACCTTCGATGACCTCCTCCTATTTGTCTATTGTTACACTATGACTTTTTTTCCGAATTATCCCTCACCGTCAGTATTTGCGGAGAGAACCTCGTACTAGTATCTTGGACAGTATCAATATATGTGTTTTCCGATTAACTAGAACAAAAAAGAGGACAAAAACAAAAAAGCGGCTCATGAGAGAGCCGCTTTACTGCAGTTTTAACAATTTGGGTTCGCCGTTTACCATTTCGTAGGGAAAGGACTTGGCGGGCACAAACATCGATTCCCGCGCCATTACATAGCGGGGATCCGTATCGTTTGGTACCTTTACCTTGCTGTTGCGCAAGACCGTTGCGATGTCGGCCGCATAGTCGACGGCTACTTCCCCCTTTTCATTCATGACCAGCGGAAGGAGTTGATTGCTGATCATGCTGGGAACCTGCGTCTCCTTCAAGCCGATTTTGCCGAATGCGATGGAGTAATACCCGTTGCCCAATTCCTTTTCGACCGGCAGCTTTCCGCGGTATTGCCGATAGCGGTCAACGGCCTGCTGTACATCCGCCACCTTGCTGACCACCCCCAGGTGAATCAGTTTCACCGTTGGCTTGGTTTCCACGTCAATGAGAACGTACTTGTACAGCCCGCCTTTTTCAAATGAGTTTCCGGGAGCGTCCGGCAGGTATTTCGGCATCATCAGGCGAAAATCGATTTCGTATTTTTCAAAGATGGGCGTATCCAGTTCCTTGGTCACAATCGGCAGTACCCCGGTGTCTTTCTGGTACTGTTCCACCGCCTTTTGCGTTGCCTCCAGGTAAAACGAGCTGGGGACTTGATTTTCCATTCTTCGCTCGTCGGGATAAAGACAACCGCCGAGCATAACAGCCAATCCCGTCAGCATCAGCGCAAACCGCATTGTTTTTCCATTCCAAACCCACATGTGAATCAAGCACCTCTTGCGATCAGTCTTCTTCTTCCATGCGCTGCCGCTCCAACGCGGCCTGCACTACGTTTTTCAACTTGTTTTCAGGCAGGCGGACGATGCAGTCACGATTCGTCGTTTTTGCCTGACAGGCCAAGCGAATGCCGATGTTCAAGTCTTTTTCCGGCATTTTGCGCCGTTCCAGCGCAGTAGGCGGGGTGAGCTCCCCTGCTTCTACCACGACACGGCACATGAGGCAAGAAGCATGCCCGCCGCAGCGCTGTGGAATGACCACCCTGGCAGAACGTGCCGCACCTACGACGGACTGCCCGGGCCGTACCTTTATGGCTTTTCCGCTTGGCAAAAACGTCAGTTTCCCCATCGTATGCACGACCTCCCGTCAATACGGGCGGTGAGCGAGCTCAACGCGACCCTGCTTCACGATTTTGATTTGGCAGCCCAACCGGTAACCTTCCGCGCGCTCCGTTTTCCGAAGACGCCGTTTTTCTGCTTCGGTTGTTTCGTTCAAGCATTCCGCTCCTTCCAATACCTTCGTCCGGCATTGGGCGCAGTTTCCCCGTTCGCAGGCATAACCCCACCGCACCTGGTGTTTTTTCGCCAGGTTGACGATGGTCGTATCCGTCTCAAGGGGAAGGTGATGGGTTCCGAAGCGGGAGATGAGTGTTAGTTGTTCCATCCCAGATCCTCCTTTATTATCCAAACACGACGATCACGATCATCACAAAGATCGCCAGCAACATGAAAAACGCAACGGACTTCAACAAAAAGCGCAGCAATCCGTTTTGCGTCTTGCGCGCGAAAATCATCATAAAATTACAAACAAACATCAAAAAGATCGCCAACAGCGATATATTCATTTTGGTCATGGGATCCATAGGCATTTCAACGACAGCATCCTTTTCTCTATTTTTGTACCATTATACCACACTCGCTGCTTCGCTTTATAGGCTACGAACCAGGAACCGAACGTTCGCATAGACTATCATGACGATTCACCTTATGGAGGGAAGGAAGATGAACAGTCGGAAATGGAGAAATCCGTATGCACCGATACCCAGCAAGAAGCTGAGTGAAAAGCCTGCCGATGTCACTCTTGCCGTGACACCACGCAATATCGTTCCAGCAACAGACCTGCGCACCTCCGTATCTCGGATGCGCACCAATATCAAAGGGATCAGCAGCACGATCCGTCAGGTGGAACAGACGATGGATACGCTGTATGGCGCCATGGAGATGATCGATACGCTGGGAAAGAAAACCTCTACGGCCGGCAATCCCACACCAAAGCGGGGTGCGGCTGAAACACGAGAGGCAGTGGATGAATCAGCAGATGCATCGAATAATCCTCTTGGCAATCTTGACATCGGTCAGATCTTGAATCTGCTGCAATCCCCCCTGGTGCAAAACCTGCTGAATCAAACTGGCAGCAACGGTGGCACAAAACGAAAAAAAGAGGGATGATCTCCCTCTTTTTTCTTGTTTCTGTAGGTCAGCCATGTCCCTGTAGAGCCATGATTGTTCCTAGTCTTACTGTATGAATTTTTCGTTGGCAGGGAACGGGCATAACCGCCCATTTCTACGTTATTTCAAGAGCTTTGTCAGCGACTGCAGGTCGTTGAGGCTGATTTCCTTGTTGCGAAACATTTGGATGATTTGATCCTCCCGCTCCGTCGTCAGCGACTTGCCGCTCAGCGCAGAAAGAGAGCGGATAATTTGCCTCAGTTTCGTTTCGTCTTCAAAATCTGATCGCTTCACCTGATCGGCCAGCGACCGCAGCTGGTTTTCATCGACTGATTTTCCAACCTTGTTCTGCAGACTCTCCAAAAAACGGCGCGATACATTGTTGTTCATTCAATGCCCCTCCTCTAGCCCAATAGGTTACACCCTATCGTATGAAGAGGAGCCTAAATTGGTGAGCAGAAGGTTTCAGGCGCGGTATTCCCCGAGGTATTCCATTTCATATGTACGACCCCTGCCCATGAGATCTTCCACGCCCTGCCGCGGTGATTTGCCTTCGAACAGAATGCCGTACAAGACACGCGTGATCGGCATGTCCACTTCTTCCCTTTGAGACAGGGAGTAAGCTGCATTCGTGGTGCGAACGCCTTCCACGACCATGCCCATCTGCTTCAGCACTTCTTCCAGCCCTTTTCCCTGACCGAGCAAATACCCTGCCCGCCAGTTACGGCTGTGCTGGCTGGTGCAAGTAACGATCATATCTCCCACGCCCGCCAGGCCGGCAAATGTAAGTGGATTGGCACCCTGCTTTACGCCAAATCGAGTAATTTCCGCCAATCCGCGAGTCAGCAGCGCAGCTTTTGCGTTGTCACCGAAGCCGAGACCATCCGACATCCCGGCGCCCAACGCGATGATGTTCTTCAGGGCGCCTGCAATCTCCGCTCCGATCATATCGGGATTCGTGTAGACGCGGAAATAGGTATTCATCAGCAAATCCTGGGCACGTATCATGCTCTCTTCCTCTGCGGACGACACGACGACGGTGGTGGGAGAGCGGCGGATTACTTCCTCCGCATGGCTTGGGCCAGTCAAGACAGCAAGCCGGCTTCCAATGGCTGACGGAACTTCTTCGGCGATCACTTCCGACATCCTTTTGAGGCTTTCCAGTTCAAAACCTTTCGTGGCGTGGATCAGCAGCACATCCGGCTCCAGAAACGGCGACATGCTTCGGACAACTTCACGCATGGCATGTGACGGAACGGCCAGCACGATCACTTTCTTGCCGGCAATTGCCTCCCTCACATCGGTATGGGCGACGATGGACTCAGAGAGCCGGACTGAAGGAAGGTACTTTTCGTTTGTATGATGCGTGTTTATCTCTTCAGCGAGCAATGGATCCCGCACCCACACGCTGACGCGATGTTGATTGTCGGCGCATACTGAAGCGAGGGCCGTTCCCCAGCTTCCTGCGCCTATGATGGCAACATCTGTACTCAAAAGCTCTCCCTCCACTTGTGCAAAATAATGGAAGCCTGCCATCACAACGGATCTATCGCAAATTGCGATGAACAGGCTCTCCCAGCTTTCGCTCCTTGCCTGATAAAAGATTTAGGATATTGGTATAATGGCGCGCATAGGCAAACACGGCCAGAAGCAAGCTTACCTCTGCAAAAATAATCGCATCTTCAAAAAGAAACAAACAAATCGGCAACAGGGTCACAAATACGAGCGATCCCAAGGAAACGTACCGTGTGACGGCAATGACGACTAAGGTGATGACACCCGCGACGAGAAAGGAGACGGGAGAGAAACCGATTGCGACACCAACGGTGGTAGCAATGCCTTTTCCCCCGCGAAAACCGAAGAAGGCGGGCCAGTTGTGCCCGATGATGGCACAAGCGCCTGCAAGAGCGTATACCGTCAAATTTCCCCCCGTAATCAGGTAGCCAATCCCCATGGCGACCAGGCCCTTGGAAGCGTCCAAAAGCAAAACGAGGATAGCCGGCCCTTTGCCGAGGACGCGCAGGGTATTGGTAGCCCCGGCGTTCCCGCTGCCGTGTAAACGGATGTCAATTCCGGCGATTTTCTTGGCAATAAGATAACTGAAGCTGATGGATCCTATTAAATAACTGATTACCAAGGATATAAACGCCATTTCATTTCCTCTCCCTATGTTTTTTTACGCGTCAGGATCCGAATCGGCGTACCTTCAAAGACAAAAGCTTCCCGTATTTTGTTCTCGATGTAGCGTTCATAGGAGAAATGCATTAATTCAGGATCGTTCACGAACAGGATAAAGGTCGGCGGTTTGACAGCCGCTTGCGTCGCATAGTTGATTTTCAAGCGCTTTCCTTTGTCGGTCGGCGGCGGTGCCATAATCGTGGCATCTGTGACCAGATCGTTCAGCGTCGCGGTCGGTACGCGCATCGCATGAGCTTCGGCCACTTCGTTTACCTTCGGCAGAATCGTCTGGATCCGCTGTTTCGTCTTGGCCGAAACGTACAGGATCGGAGCGTAGTCGAGGTATTTGAACTCCTCGCGTATCAACTCGGTGAAGCGTTGCATCGTCTTGTCGTCCTTCTCCACCGCATCCCACTTATTTACTATGATAATGATGGCGCGTCCTGCTTCATGCGCATATCCGGCAATTTTTTTGTCCTGCTCGATGATGCCCTCCTCCCCATTGAGGACAACCAGGACCACGTCGGAGTCTTCAATTGCTTTCAGGGCACGCATGACACTGTATTTTTCCGTGGACTCGTACACTTTCCCCTTCTTGCGCATACCCGCGGTATCGACAAGAACATACTGCTGACCGTCGCGCTCAAACGGGGTATCTATCGCATCCCGGGTAGTTCCCGCGACTTCGCTTACAATGACTCGCTCCTCGCCGAGGATCGCATTGGTGAGCGAAGATTTGCCCACATTGGGACGGCCAATAATCGAGACACGAATGACGTCTTCGGGACGGTCTTCTTCACTCTCTGGCGGAAAATGTTTCACCACTTCTTCCAGCATGTCACCCAAACCCAATCCATGACTGCCTGAAACGGGAAACGGCTCTCCCACGCCGAGCGCATAAAAGTCGTAAATCTCGTTCCGCATTTCAGGGTTGTCCACTTTATTGACAGCCAGCACAATAGGCTTTTTCGTACGATTCAACATGCGTGCCAATTCCAAATCGGCATCGGTCACGCCGGAGCGCAGATCCGTCACCATGATGATGACGTCGGCTTCGTCTATGGCCAGCTCTGCTTGATAGCGCATTTGCGTCAGGATTTGGTCCGTCTCGCCGAATTCAATACCGCCTGTATCGATCACGTGAAAGTAACGGTTCAGCCATTCACCCTTGCCGTACAGGCGATCCCGTGTTACGCCCGGCTTATCCTCCACGATGGCGATCCGTTCCCCGACAAGTCGGTTAAAGATGGTGGATTTGCCCACATTCGGCCTACCCACGATTGCAACGACAGGCAATCCCATGTTCAACAACACTCTCTCTCATTTACGTTTTGACTAGCTAATCATACCATACTACCTAATGCCGAACAACGACGAGGGTTTGTTCATTCACTTCATGAACCATGGCGTCCAACACCTTTTCCAAAGTGAAGGCGGTTTGCTGCAATTGTTCCTGGTTTTCGACGACAAAAATAGGGGCCCCTCCGGCTATACGATCCTTTTGGGTAGTTATGACGGCAAGAATTTTACTCTCCACTGGTTACCCTCCTCGTTGGTGTGCAGAAGATTCTTTGGGCATCCGCAGCACGTTCTCCAGTATCGGCACATTGCCGATCACCGCCCGCGCTTTCTCCGGACTTTTCAGCTGTGGGAGCAAAAAGACACCAAGCTTCCCCGTTTTCAAATCCCGCTTGATCAGAGGCGTCAGCGATGGCTCTCCCTCATCGGTATAGACGCCAAGCTGTGTCGCAACATCGTGCAGGATAGCCTGACGCTGACCCGGATGTGCAATGGAGACGACGACGTTTTCGTTGTGCGGGACAAGCACAAATCCCAGTCCACGCTCGCGAATCTGCTGCTGGGCTTCTTCCAAGCCGACGTTCATGATGTAGATGTCGTCCACGTACAAGTCTTTTCCGTCCACGCGCACTTCGGCCATGTGTATGTCGACAATATGGGAGAGCGTTTTACCGGACTTCAGGATACGGGATACGACGAGACATAGTACCCCAGCAATGCACCCGCCCCACCCGTTAAACAAAACGGTAGCGAACGTAGTGAGCAGTGCAGTGAAGATCACCAGATAGTTCCTGCCTTCAAACACCATGGCGATTCCCTCGATATAAGGCCCCCCGCGGGGGACCAGCTCCCGCTTGTCTATCTCAGTTAGCGTGGTCCGTTCCATGTTGCGCACGTCACGAAACTGCTGGGCAGCGAGCGCCAGAAAGGTGATTGCCGTGTAGTTTTCCTTGATCATGGCGGGAACGGCTACCGATCCCAATGCTGCCGCGATCACACCCAGCGAAATGTGAATGATTTTCCCGTGAGGATACGTCGGGTACTGCCGGTAATCGGTCTGAAGGAGGTACAGCCTGCATGCAACGCCGAAGCTAATCCCAAGAAACAATGGAATGACAAACTCGTTCGCTAGCAGTTCTTTCCACAAAGGAGCATCACCTGTGAGAATCTGATTTTGATCGAACCGCCCGATAAACTCCCCATCCTTTTTTGACCACACTCCATGCCACCAGGGCCAAACCCCAGAGAAAAAACGTGCTCCATAGCATGTCTTGAGCGTACTCACTGCCTATCTCGCTTCTTTCCATCTGAGGAAGGAATTGAAGCATATACAGTCCATCAGTCAGCGGGAGTACGAGAAACAGCAAAAAGAGCTGCTGCCTCATGTCGCGAGTCAACGCAAACAAGGCGACAAGTGTGACAATGGCAATCAAAGTGGTTTCGTCCAGCACGAGCAGTACCGGATCTTTAAAGAGCACCATACGGAAAAGCGTCAGCAGTACGGCGGTCAACAGAGCTGCCAGCAGCAATAGCCTTCGTCGTTCGCGGGGAAATCGGACGTACAGCCAACCGGCCGACAGGATTGGCAAAATGGCGCCGCTCATGCTTACCTGCACGGGGAGAAAATAAAGCTTCCAGCTGACGAAGGAAGAAACAAGAGAAAGCGTTAGTGCGGCAAGCAGGGAAGCTCTGGTCAGACCCACTTTGGTCAGCGGCCGGTCGAGGCTACCCATCCAGATGAGGCACAACAAGCACCACTGAATGATCAGGGATAACGTTCCCTCGTTCATTTCCTATCTCCTCAAGTTGTCATGGTCTTCCCAAAGTATGCCTCAAACCAAGAGCTTTCATAACGATGCCTTCTCTACAATCCCCTCATCGCATACCGTTTTAAGTCGATCCCGCGCTGCATTGCCCACTGCGCTGTTTCTCCGCCTACAGTAACAGGAACCTGACGAAGCTCGTCTACCGTCGATACCCCCAACGCCGTCATCGCTACACGCAGTTGATGATGCCAGGCGTCCACTGCAGTCAGACACGAGTCTACAGAGTCCGTTACCAATCGCAAAAAGCTTCCCGCCATTCCGACCGCAGCCGCTCCCATCGCCAGCGCTTTGCATACGTCCAGTCCGTGCCGGATTCCGCCGGTGGCGATCATCGATACTCCCTTCATCTGATATTCGCCTGCTTCCAAAAGGCTTTGAGCCGTTGTCAATCCCCAGTCTTCAAACATGGAGAGCGGCTCACTGCTGCGAAGGTTCTCCACTCGGGCAAAGTTGGTTCCTCCCGATCCCCCCAAATCAATCGCCTTTACGCCGGCATCTATCAGTCGGCGGATGCTTTCACGAGACATGCCAAACCCTACTTCCTTTACAATGACGGGTACATCGATCTTTTCTACGATTTCCCCAATTCGCTCCAAATACCCGGTAAAGTCGCGATCTCCCTCCGGCATCATCAACTCCTGCATCACATTTACATGGATTTGCAAGGCATCTGCCTCAATCATCTCCACCGCTTCCCGCGCTTGCTCTGTCGTAGCTTCCGCGCCGAGATTGGCGAAGATGATCCCGTCTGGATTTTCCCGTCTGACGATGCTGTAGCTGTCTCTGACAGAGGGATCACGCAGCGCTGCCATCTGCGAACCGACTGCCATCACAAGCCGCTTCTCCCGTGCCACAATGGCCAGACGCTGATTGATTTCCTTGGTGGCTGCCGCCCCTCCCGTCATCGCATTGATCACGATGGGAGAATGAAGGCGGAAGTGCAGCAGTTCCGTTTCAATCCTTGTGTTACCATAAGATATATTAGGTAAACTATTTGGGATAAACGATACATCATCCAGTCCGTTCCGTCCCGACTGTCCTGCTTGCAACGCATGCCGGATATGTTCCACTTTTCGCTGTGAACGGCTCATCATCATCACCTACTCAAAATAACCCACCCGGCTATAGCAAGGCTCCACCCACCCGACAATTGCATTCGCTGCGCCGGGCGGGGCCCCGAACCCTTTCCAAGTAACGGTTTAGGATGTTTAATCTGATCATTTCTCTCTAAAAAAGGGATACGCCCGATGCGTATCCCCTCGAATCTCTACTTCAATTTGTCTTTCAGATCGCCGAACAGATCCCCCAGAGTCACGCCCAGTGACTGGTTGTTCTCCTGCGTATACTGCTGGTGCTCGCGTTTGCTTGCACGTTCCACCTGCTCCGCACGTTCTTCTTCAATGGCGCGGATGCTCAGGCTTACGCGCTGCTCCTCGGGCACAACATCCAGCACCTTCACCTGCACCTCTTGACCTTCCTTCAGCACTTCTCCCGGTGTAGCCACTCGACGGTTGGCGATTTGCGAGATGTGCACAAGACCTTCGATCCCGGGTGCAATTTCCACGAAGGCACCGAAGGAGACCAGACGCTTCACTGTACCGGAAACAACGTCGCCCGCCTTGAATTGTTCCGACACTTTTTGCCACGGACCCGGCTGTGCTTCCTTCATGCTCAGGCTGATGCGCTCGTTTTCCTTGTCTACCTTCAGTACTTTTACTTGAACCTTGTCGCCCTCTTTCACTACGTCGGACGGTTTTTCAACGCGGTTCCAGGCCAATTCGGACACATGAACCAGACCGTCAACGCCGCCAATGTCGACGAATACGCCGAAGTCAGTCATACGCTGTACGGTACCTTCCAGCACCTGACCCGGTTGCAGCTTATCCAGCACCGATTTTTTCTGCTGTTTGGCTTCCTCTTCCAGCACTGCTTTGTGGGAGAGGATTACTTTGTTTTTCTCTTTGTCCATCTCTATTACTTTCAGGCGCAGCGTTTTCCCTTTGTAATCGGAGAAGTCTTCTACGAAGTGACGCTCTACCATGGAAGCGGGGATGAAGCCGCGCAGACCTACATCTACCACGAGACCGCCTTTGACGACTTCCTTCACGGTTGCCTCGATGATTTCGCCCGACTGCATTTTTTGTTCCAGTTCAGACCAGGCGGACTCCATGGCCACTGCCTTTTTGGATACAACCAGCTCTTCTTTTTCGTCATTGAGCTTGATTACCTTTACATCAAATGTATCGCCGACGGAGACAACATCGGAGACCTTCTCTACATGGAGAGGAGAAAGCTCGCTGATCGGAATTAACCCGTCGTATTTGTAGCCTACGTCTACCAACGCCTGCTTTTCTTCCACTTTGGTAACGGTAGCTTTCACTACATCTCCTACCGAAATGGTTGTTGCATCGGACAAGCTAATGTTGCTCGTTTCTTCCATCATGAACAAAACCTCCTTCAATACCATCCAGTCCCAACCAGTAAGAAGCGGGAGCAAGTATATTTTTAACCACCGCCTGTTGGCAGGCAGTTAGATGATGAATCCATGATTTCGCAGAAATAGTATTCTTCTATTCGCGGTTTCTATACCGTCTGTTCACGAGCGATGTTGATCAAGCAATTTCTTGATGTGCAGCATGATCAGATCGGTCGTCTCTTTCAATGCGTCCGAACCTGCTTTGCCAAAGCGCTGCGTGGACAGGTCAATGGGTTCGCCGTACACGATTTTCACGGGTCGAAACAATTTGTACGGTCCTATGATCGCGACGGGAATCACGACGGCTTCCGACTTCAATGCGAACATCCCCACACCCGGCAATCCGGGTCCCAACTCACCTGTCTTGCTGCGCGTTCCCTCAGGGAAGATTCCGAAAATTTTCCCCTCTTCCAGGATCTTCAACGCCGTTCGTATGGCCGTCCGGTCACTTGCCCCCCGCTTCACAGGAAAAGCGCCAAACTTTTTGATCAGAAACGAAATTACCGGTATGCGGAACAGCTCTTCCTTGGCCATAAAGTGCACTTGCCGCTCAATCCCCGAACCGAGCAAGGGAGGGTCTAAGAGAGAGATATGGTTCGCGCAGAGAATGACTGGACCTTCCTTAGGTATATGTTCGGCACCGATCACTTGCCATCGATAAAGCGCAGAAAAAAACATTCGAAAGATGCCTCGAAAGACGCGATAATAACTCACGGTACTTCTTCACCCATTCAATTCGCAGATTTGTAAGATTCGGTCAACAACCTGGTCAATGGAAAGACCTGTCGTATCCACCAGCACGGCGTCTTCCGCCTGCCGCAGAGGAGCTACATCCCGTTCCATGTCCCGCTTGTCACGTTCTGCGATCTCTGCTTCCAGCGTTTCCAAATCTGTTACATGCCCTTTGGCAAGCAGTTCCTTTAATCGGCGTTCCGCACGCTCCCGAATGGATGCTGTCAGGAAGATTTTTACTTCCGCATCTGGGAGAACGTGGGTGCCAATGTCTCTGCCGTCCATGACGACGTTGCCCTGCTCGGCCATCTTTCGTTGAAGCACCAGCATCTGCCGACGAACGGATCCGTAGCTGGCTACGATCGAGGCGTACTGGCTCACTTCCGGCGTGCGGATTTCCTCTGTAATATCACGGCCGTTCCACAAGACCCGTTGAACACTGTTCACGCGCTGCAGTTCAATGGTATTGTTCTGCAACAGGTCAGAGACAGCTTGTTCATCATCGACTGGTACGCCGTTGTGGAGTACGGCCCAGGCAAGCGCGCGGTACATCGAGCCCGTATCAATATAAACAAACTCGAGTCTACCTGCGACCTTTTGCGCCACGGTGCTTTTGCCGGCTCCCGCTGGTCCATCAATTGCAATGTTCATTCTGTCCTCACCTGCTATGTATGAAAGTCCAAGAAGCATCAAATAAAGAAAGCTTCTGTCCGAAGCCCTCTCAAAAATCGGTTCAAACCCTCGTTATCCTTAATAGTACCATACATTGGAAGGCTGCGCAAACCCTTATGGCATGGCCGAAACGCCTTCCAGCCGTTCCGTTTCGATCAAAAACTTTCGAACAGGCTCGAACTGATAGATCAATTCGCCAGTAAGCATGACCAAAATCAATCCCATGACAAGTACGATCAAGCCCTTTTCTATGCGTTTGGAAAAGCGGGCATAGCGTTCGTTGTAATCGCCTGATCGTGCCATCGGAAGGCTCTCTCCTTCTATCCTATTCTGCGATACCTTTCTTTCGGAGTTCCAGCTGACGCTCGTAACATGCCCGAACGATCTTGGCCTGGTCCCCCTCGTTGATCTGAACAAATTTGCCGGAAACCAACTGGTGCTGTCCCTTCTCCTGGGGAAGTTTGCAGCGAATGATTTCCAGAACGGCATTGGCGTGGGCTACACTGCCCGATCTGCTGGGTAAAGAAATCCACACCCGCAGCCTGTCCTTTGCTTTCAATCGGTAGGAGTCTGAACAGGTAAACGAGAGGCCGCCACCGCTGAGGTCGACTGTTCGGGCGAGAAAATGGTAGTTCCGAACATGATCCTCCGTCTTTACGGCGATTTCCACACTGGTGTCGATCCGCAGGTAGTTACGCCGCTGGGAGCGTGAAACATTTTCCTTTTTCGGCAGTTTGATCAACAGCATGGGAATGTTGTCGTTACGCCTGCCGACGACCTCTGTTCGAAAGTCGTATCGGGAACCGTCGTCGCCTATGTACCACACATCGCATTCCGTCCCCTGTTCAAATCGGTCGGTTCTGCCCGTTTTTTCACTGATGGGCAGCTCAATTGCCGCTACCTCTCCCTGAAGATCGGCAATTCTCGATTTGTACGAGTGCGAGCTGATCTCGCCCGACAAACTGACAGGGCTCATGCGAAGTGTTTGACCGATTCGCGGAAGCATCATATACGAACGTTCCCCCTTTGTATCTGACACGTTTCCATTATATACTGTTTCTTTTTCAAACGGCAAATGGGGAAAGTCCCTTCCACAGGACTTTCCCTTTTTCACTTGGAAACTTCCTAGCCTTCATCCACTCTCGCCATCCATTTTGACGATTTCTTCTTCCTCGCCATTCAGCGCGTTGATATAGATCAGGTACGCTTTTCCTTCAAAATTTCCGGTCATCTCGTAGCACAGCACCTCTTTGCCGTCCGCTTTCCCCTCGATGATCGCCAAGCGCTGTTTTGTCACCTTCACGCTCGGATTCACATTTTGCCGCGCCTGCTCCTTGGTGATTCGCGGGTTGGGGATCTTCCGCTGCTTGTGATTAAACTGGTATTCGGTGGAGTTAAAACCGTTGACGGAGCCGTTGTCCAATGCCACTTCAACCGTAACGGCATCCGGATAAATGCGTACTCCATTTTGTTCTGGGACAAACGTGAATACCGCCAGACCTTCGTAACTGTCGCTTTCCGCTGCCACCATGTTTTGGTAGCCATGGGCACGCAGGAACCTATCAGCGCTTCGTTTCGCCTGCTCCATCGTCAGACGCTCTTCTCCGATATCTCGTTCATTGAGGAGCCACACGACTTTTCCGCCTCGTTTCGTCACGTCAAGGTTGATGGGCGTCTTCAATTCTTTGCTGGAGATTTCCACGCTGTATGCGGAGTATTCTTCTGCCTTGCCATTTTCGTCGACGTTCACCTCGCTGTCGGCTTCGTTTATGCCCACAAATTGAAGAGCGATCCGTTTCGCTTCCTCTTTGGAAATGCGGTTACCGTCTATCCCCTTGATTCGCTGCTGCTTTTTCTTGTCCAGACTTTGGATGTTTGTACCCCAGTCAATTTCAGGGAATTCCTGTACCTGTTTATCTATGGTACGAAACCCGTCAATAATGGTGTTGTCCGTCTTTTTGTCATCAGAGGCAAGTGCCGTTTCCACATCCATCCATCGCAAACGCTTGTCAATGACTTTGGTCTGCACATGCCGGAGCTGTTTTTGAATGTCTTTGGAGCGGTCGTACAAGCTTTTTAACGTCTTGTACTCTTGCTCGCTCAAGGGCTGCTTGTTTAGATCGCGAACCGCCACACCATAAGAGAAGTCCGCCACTTTTGCCAGGAACTCCTCGGTGTTGTTAAACGGCATGAGCGTCAGTGGAAGCTGCCCCACGTCAGACTGTGCCGCGTACGCCAGACGCCAGACATTGGTCAGACATGGGGTCATTTGTTTGCGCGAGTTGACGACCAGCGATTTTCCCAATTCATCGTGGAGTTTCTCAACGCTGTAGTTCAAATCGTGAAAAGCCCGTTGATACTGGTTTTCCGCCTTGATCAGCACGGAGTTTTTCTCATTGTGTTCCTGGTACCCCCACATACCCGCTCCGATTAACGCTATCACCGCGACAGGAAACAGAATTCGTGCTGTTGCACCATACACCATAAATGATTGTCCTCCCTTCTTCCGTTACCGGCAAATGATGTGCTATCCGATTCTTTTCACCTGAGGTCGGCTCCAAATCCAATTCGAAGTAGCGGTAGCCGGGTTGAAATAGCAGGATTCCCAGCATGAACAGACGAATCTTTCGCACATCGTAAGTCCTCCTTGGAACGAAATGAAATCTTTGCATAGTGTTAGTGGAGAAATGGGTGATTATGCATTTTCCCACCAAGGAGGCCTTTTCCAGCCAAAAAAAGAACCGGCCGCAGCCGGTTCATCCATTTAAGTCTCCTCTGTAATACTGAAATAACGATCATTGTCGCACAGGCACTGTTTAAAGCCGGTATCAACCCCGCCTTCGGGATCGCGACGTCCTCTGAGCGTAAACTTTTCACCGCAAACATTGCATCGAATGGTCACTTTTGTTCGTGGTTTTTTTGGCACAAATCATTCTCCTCCTCACGTTTAGTGTGGACGAGATCGAAAAGTTTTAGAACCGAAGTCGTGGGCTCTCTGTACTTTTTTTAGGGCCTGCCACCACAGGGCAAGCATGTATGGAACAATTACCCAGATCCAGTGTTGAGTGGCAAGAAAAATCGCATTGTAGAGGGCGTGCAAGCCGATGGGCAGACCCACGGAGACCCACAACCTGCGATACTCATCTTGAGAGCGATCGGAAAACTTCGCCTTCCCCAAATAGTACCCCAGCCAGACCCCGAACAGGGCATGGCTGGAGACGGGAAGAAACGCCCGCCAGAACGCTACGTTTACCCCATTGATGATCAGATAAAAGAGGTTTTCCAAGGTGGCGAACCCCAGCGAAACTGCAACCGCGTAGACGATGCCGTCGTACGGTTCGTCAAACTCCACATGCTTGTAGGCTGTGAAGTACACTACCATCCATTTGAAAAACTCCTCGACCACAGCTGACACAAATACGGCGGCGGCGATTCCGTCCTTCCACTCCCACTCCGTCTGTATGATGTACTGCAGGACCATGACCGGAACGACGAGCAGCACCCCGAATATAAAGGAACGGATCACCATGGAGATGGGCTCCGGCTGAAGATTGTCACGCAGGTAAAAATAACTGAGAATCGCGATCCCCGGTGCGATCGCCGCACCAATGACAGCAATCATGGAACGTTTGCTCCTTTACACAAGTCTACGTTTCATCGTACCATGATTACTGGACCTTGAAAACCTGCAACAAGAGAGGGCTGTGAAATGAAAAACGTACTTGTCCTCAACACAGGCGGCACCATTGCCATGTCGGTAGACGCTTCCGAAGGAGTCAAGCCGCTGGACGATCAAGCCGTTAGCAAAATTACCCCGTTTCTTGAACGCTATGCAAATATAACCATGGTCAACTACTTGAATTTGCCCAGTCCCCATGTCACGCCTCATACGATGAACCAGATTCGCCTTGCCATCCAACAGGAACTGGAGAAAAACCATTATGACGGTGTAGTCATCACACACGGGACGGATACCCTGGAGGAGACGGCTTACTTTCTCGATCTCACCCTTCCGCTCCATGTCCCGGTTGTTGTGACAGGAGCGATGCGGAGCAGCAACGAGCTGGGAGCAGACGGTCCCGTTAATCTGATCTCTTCCGTTCGCACGGCCATTGATCCACAAAGCCGCAACAAAGGGGTACTGGTCGTCTTCAACGACGAAATTCACGCTGCCCGCCACGTAACCAAAACGCATACGAGTAACGTGGCAACATTCCAGTCACCCCAGTACGGACCGATTGGCACGATCTCAAAAAAAAGCGTGAACTACCACCATGCCCCTCTGGATCGCGAGTACTATCCCATTCAGCATGCCAATGCCAACGTGCCTTTGATCAAGGCGGTGGCGGGAATGGATCCGAACTGGCTGCGCTTTTTGCTGGAACAGTCGATTGACGGACTGGTGGTGGAAGCGTTCGGACTTGGCAACCTGCCACCCGCGGTGCTCCCTATCCTTCGGCAGCTGCTGGACAAAGGCACTCCCATTGTCATTGTCTCCCGTTGTTACAACGGACAGGTGCAAGACGTCTACGATTATGAAGGCGGCGGCAAGCAGCTGAAGAACATGGGCATGATCTTTTCCAATGGGTTGAACGGACAAAAAGCTCGACTGAAATTAATGGTTGCTCTGCAGCAGACTCGCGATTTCCATGAACTGCAAGGCATTTTCGCCGTGTAAATCAGACGATGCAGTTGACAACAATGAAAAACCTCCTTCGAGAGTAAATTCTCAAAGGAGGTTTTTCTTATGGCCAACGATGTGTTTTCGCTTACACCCAACCGCGGAAGCGGGACGCTTCTGCCATCTTGCGCGCACCCACCATGTAGGCAGCCAGACGCATGTCAACACGTCGGGTTTGGGAGAGGGTATATACGTTTTCGAACGCTTTTACCATCACTTTTTCCAGCTTTTCTTCCACTTCTTCTTCAGTCCAGTAATAACCCTGGTTGTTTTGCACCCATTCGAAGTAGGAAACGGTTACGCCACCCGCGCTTGCGAGAACGTCCGGAACCAGCAGGATGCCGCGCTCGGTGAGAATTTTGGTCGCTTCCAGTGTCGTCGGACCGTTCGCTGCCTCAACGACGATCTGCGCTTTAATGTTATGCGCGTTTGCTGCGGTAATTTGGTTTTCAATTGCTGCCGGTACGAGAATGTCGCAATCCAGTTCAAGCAATTCCTTGTTGGAAATGGTGTTGGTAAACAGTTTGGTCACTGTACCAAATGAATCGCGACGATCCAAGAGGTAATCGATGTCCAATCCGTTTGGATCGTAAAGGGCACCGTACGCGTCAGAAATTCCTACTACTTTTGCCCCAGCGTCATGCATGAACTTGGACAGGTAGCTTCCCGCGTTGCCAAAGCCTTGCACGACCACGCGAGCGCCTTCCAATTGGATGCCGCGGCGCTTGAGCGCTTCCCGTATGCAAATCGTTACTCCTTTTGCTGTTGCGGTTTCACGCCCGTGCGAACCGCCGAGTGCGATTGGTTTACCAGTAATAAAGCCCGGGGAGTCAAACTCGCGAATGCGGCTGTACTCATCCATCATCCACGCCATAATTTGCGAGTTGGTAAAGACATCCGGAGCTGGAATATCTTTTGTCGGGCCGACGATTTGGCTGACAGCGCGAACATAACCGCGGCTCAGACGCTCCAATTCACGGAAAGACATCTCACGCGGGTCGCAAATAATTCCGCCTTTTCCGCCGCCGTACGGCAGATCGACGATACCTGCTTTCAAACTCATCCAAATCGAAAGCGCTTTAACTTCATCTTCTGTAACTTCGGGGTGGAAGCGGATGCCTCCTTTGGTCGGTCCGACCGCGTCGTTATGCTGTGCGCGATAGCCGGTAAATACTTTTACTTCCCCGTTGTCCATGCGAACTGGGATGCGAACTGTGAGAACGCGAAGCGGCTCCTTCAACAGTTCATACATCGACTCCTGGTAACCTAATTTCTCGAGTGCTTCTCTGATGACCGTTTGGGTAGACGTCAGCAAGTTCATGCTTTCTTGCTTCGGTTCATTCCCTTGGGTACTTCCGGTTACCACTTCGTGATTACCCATTACTTACCACCTCAGAATAGTATGTCGGTAAATCCATCGTTAAGTATACACGCTTGTATCAGGGATGAGAAGAAGAAAATTCCCATTTTTAAAGAGAAAGCACGCTTCCCGTTTTATATTTCCAGATTCGTGAATAAAAATGCTGAAACAATATTGTTATGGTTTCCAGATAGACAACGTTTCATGAGCCTCTGAGGAAACTTGGGCTCGCTCGAAGTACATTCGTGACACTGCTTACCCTGCCTTTTTGCCAGTAATGTGCCATAATAGGAGAGGAATGTTTCCCTTACACAGGAGGTAATCATGAACGAGAAACGCATATTGTTCGTCTTTGCCCATCCGGACGATGAGACCTTCACCTCCGGAGTGACGATCGCCAAGTATGTCAATGAGGAGCGAGCCGTCGTCTCCTTGCTTTGCGCGACACGAGGGCAAGCAGGCAAAGCGGGAGATCCGCCGGTTTGTCTTCCTGGAGAATTGCCTGTCTACCGTGAGCGCGAACTGCGAGAAGCAGCCAGCATTCTGGGGATCGCCCACGTCGACATTCTGGATTACGAAGACAAGCACCTGAATGAAGTGCCGATGGACGAACTAATCGCCCAGATTCATGCAGCCATTCAGCGTCATCAGCCGCAAATCGTCATTACCTTTGCTCCGCACGGAATTTCCGGTCATCCGGATCATATTGTCATCTCGAAAGCGACCCGACTCGCGATGGAGAAGCTGCCGCTTGCAGGAAGCCCGGTAAAGAAAATGTATTATGTAACGCATTCGTCGGCTGAATCTTTCGGGGTCATTTCCCCACCGTATACCGATCCGTACGAAGCGGTCACGACAGAAATTTCCGCTCCCCAATACGTCCCTCAGGTTGCGCAAGCTCTGCTTGCTCACAAAACGCAGCACCTTTCCATCAACCGCGTCTTCCCCGGTGTGATTGGAGGAGACTACCGTCATGTCAGAGCCGTCAATCACTTTATTCTAGCCTGGCACAAACTGCCCGGTTACGAGGTGAAAGGGAAGGAAAGCGACCTGTTTGCCGGGATTGACAGTAAAAGCACCTAGTTACTTCAACTAGGTGCTGTGTTTTACGAGAATCGTTTGCAGATCTCTTTTACGGCATCGTCAGCAATGATTACTTTACCGTATTCCTCCAGTACGTAGACTGTAGTTGGTGTCGCTTCACCATATTCAGAGAGGATCGCAATCAACTTTTGGTATCGTTCCTGATCCAGGTCCACTTCCTCGAGGACGAGGTAGTATTTTCCCTGGTAGAAGTAGGCAGCTCCTCCGTTTGTTAAAAATGCATTTATACGATGCGCTGCTTCAACCATATGTTCAAAGTCCCGGAAGGAATAGAGGATGAGGTCGCTTTCTTCCAAAGTCACTTCCAACTCGTATACTTCCTCGTCGTACTCCTCTTCCTTTTCCACCTTTGAGCCGGTTTTGCCACGAGTTACGATCACGACCATTCCCTGTGCTGGCAAGGCGAAAACTTCAACGGCAACAGGACCTGACACTTCGAAACCCAGTTCTTGATAGGCCTGTTCCATCATGTCGTTGAACAGTTCATGTACTTTTGGAATGTCACGCCACATGTCTTCTTTTTCAATACCTCGCTCCGAAAGATCGTCAAACGTTAAAAAGATTCGTATCTTGTCTTGACCAAGGCGTTCAACACGCATGACTGTCCCTCCTCGCCATCCAGTCGTACTACAAATTATGAATCACAGCCTGTAAGAGTTCTCCGCATTTTCCGAGGAAACACATGCGACATTCATCTATTTTTATACGATAGGGAAATACCGGAGTTAGCTTTATCATACCATATTTGTGGACAAGAACATAGCGGGATGACACTTCCGGATCCGCGCGCCATCTCGAACGCTGTCGATAAACTGCCCTGACAGGCGCGTCTTGTTGGAGCGTGTCACATTCTGCGCTTTCCCAGGAAACATCCAGGCAGCATGAAATGAGACACAGGCGTGATATATTGTACTACAGGATTGGAGGTGTTTGACGTAAAACGCTTGACTTTGTGGCTTTGTCTTTTGTTGACGTCATGCTCGAGTGCCGCTGTCCCTGATGATAAGCCTGATGCAAAACCCGTGATTCAACAGCCTGACCCCGTTGCACCTGCCGGTTTGCCGCTGCCGGATCCTCCTGACGTACAGGCGCCGTCTCCGCGTACAACGACCGAAAAGCCTTTGCGTTATGAATTGAACCCGAAAACCTTTCGCATTCAGAACCCGGACGAACCAAATGAAAAAGTGTTGCTGCTGACGTTTGACGATGGTCCCGCGGGAGAAGCGACGATGGAGCTGCTGGACATTCTGGATCGGCATAAGGTCAAATCGATTTGGTTTATTAACGGTCATCAGGTCGCGAAAAAAAAGCAGGATGGAACGTATGCAGTCATTCCGGAAAAAGCCGCCCTTCTGCGGGAAATACACAAACGCGGACATCTTGTCGGGAATCATACGTGGTGGCACGAAAACCTGCGAAAGCTTCCTGCCGAGAAACAGCGTGAGGAAATCGTCAGTACCAGTCAGCTCATCGCCGATGTGCTGGGAGAAAAACCGAAGTATTTTCGCCCTCCTTTTGGTGCCGGCACACCAGTGTCGGAAACCATTTGCCGGGAACAGGGAATGGTGTCCATGAACTGGTCTGTCGGATCGCTCGACTGGGAGCCGGCCGTGTACAAAAAACCAAACGGAATTACTCGCCAAGTGATCAGCACCGTTCACAGCGGCGGCAACATCCTCTTTCACGACCGCGTCTGGACCGCAACCGAACTGGATGCCATTTTGACCCAACTGGAGAAAGACGGCTATCAGTTTGTCCTTCCAACCGAGGCGAAGTAAGCTTCGGTTTACTTTTTTCCAACCGGTTGGTCGAATTCCTCGCGCAGGTTTCGCCGACGAATGAAGGAGGAGAACTTGATTGCGGCCATCAGGCAGATTGCAACCAGCGTAGGTATTGGAATCTTTACCAGTTGGATATACGCAACGTAGAGGGAAAACAACCAGACCAGCGCATGCAAAAACCGGTCTGCTCCGTGAAGGGCTGTCGGTTGAAACAGACGTTTTCCATGGGTGACAAGCAATTTGTATAACAACCAGCATGCTGACACAAAGGCAACGGCAGAGACCAGAAAACCGGCTGGTCGAAAGAGGAAAAGCGTAACGATGTCACTCCAGTGAGCAAGCGAGAGAAGCGGTGACACCGGTACACTGCTGACAGCCCAATTTCCGCACATCCACGCCAGCATTCCGCGCATGAGTTCGCGTACGAACAGCAACATGTGCATACGCCTCCTACTGTTACAACTTCCTTACCAAATATATTTGCACCGCTTGCTCGTTGTGCCAAAAAAAAGAAACGCCATCCCGGCAGGAAAATGGCGTTTGTCTATTCCTGTTTTTCTTCCATCAACCGCTTGTGTATCCAGACCGCTGCCTGCGAACCGTCTCCCATTGCAATCGATACCATCTGGGAATGAGCACAGATATCCCCCACCGCCCAGATGTTTCGGCAGCTGGTCTCCTTGGTTCTGGGATCAACCTCTACATATCCCCATTCGTTGGACGCAACCGAAAAAGGCTGAAGCAGACGGGTATTGGGACGGGTTCCAGGAAAGGCAAGGAATGCGCAAGAGACCTCCAGCCGATCTCCAGCAGACAATTGAAGCGCCTGCAATTGACCGCCGCTTTGTTCCATTCGTTCCACCCGCGCATCCATCACCGGGATGTTATGCGACTGCAAGCGGGTCAGTTCTTCATTCTTGACCGGCTTGCCCGTGTGGTTCACAATCATCAATTTCCGGGAAAAACGGGTCAGAACCTTGGCCAATGCCAAAGCGTTGGGTCCCTCTCCGATCACGGCTGTTTCCCGGTCGATGATTTCGTAACCGTCACAATCCGGACAAATGAACACACTTACCCCGAGACATTCCGATAGACCGGGAAGAGCGGGGAACGCGTCAGATACGCCTGTCGCCATCAAAATGGTTCTGCCTTCTACACTTTGTCCGCTATCCAAGCCGACCCGGAAAGTGCCGGACGGGTCCTGCCCCAGGGATATCGCTTCCTCCCTGATGAACTCCACACCCAATCGTTCTGCCTGCACCACACCCGTATGCCGCAACCCTTCTCCGCTGATGCCGTCGGGAAAACCAAGCAGATTGCCGTATCGCTTTGCCGCAACGGAGCGCCCACGATGATTGTCGATCACAACCACATCCCGCAAGGAACGGGCCAACTGTATGGATGCCTGAAGTCCGGCAATACCCCCGCCGATCACCACCGTATCATAGATCATCCGCTGTCCTCCGCCCTGACCATTTCCCGTTATCCTGCCCGTTTTACCGCACGTTCATTACTGCTTCACGGGAATCTTGATCACGGTTCCGGCGATCAATTGCTGGTCGGGACGCAGACCGTTGTAGCTGGCAATCCTGGCTACACCGGAATGATTGCCATAATAGAGGCGGGACAGTTTGAACAAGGTATCTCCCTTTTTTACGACGTGCCTTTTTGCCTTTGGCCTGGCAGGTGTTCCTACAGGCTGATGTTGTACGGATACGACGGCGGGCTTCACGATCGGGTTCGCTTCGGTTTTTTGAGCATTGGACTTCGATTGAGCAGGGGAGGGAGCGGCTGCCCCGGTGTTCGATTGCTTCGATGATGCCTCCGTGGCCTTTTGCCCTGATTGGACAGGATGCGTTTCCGTTGTTGCAAGAGGTTGGGGCTGCACGTTCGCATCGGGAGCCGAACTGTGCTTTGCCTGGTACAGTTCCAGCCCGACGAGACCGAAAAAAATGGCTCCGAAGACGGCGATTCCTGGTCCAAGCATAGCAGCGAACGAGATTTTCCTTTTGGAGTGGCGCACCTTTCGAGAAGGCAGTCCTTCGGCATGCACAGCTTCTCGAGGACGGGATTCATCCGGTTTTGAGGTTCGCTTACGTCTCCACATTCAATTAGTTCCTCCCTTCTCGATGGGTCTTCTGCAGATAAACAGCGAGCGATAAATCAATCACGATGTGGGCGAAAATCGGCGGAAGAAGGCTGTCATGTAGCTCAAACAAGCAGCCCAGCAGGTAGCTGGTTCCAAATACGCTGACAAGCAGCAGGGGTTTGCGCAAATAACGAACGTGAACCAGCATGAACACCAAACTGGTCCACACATTTCCAATCAATGGCTGCAGAACACCGCGGAATAGCCATTCTTCGCCAACTCCTACGGTGATGCAAAGTCCCAGGGTCTGCCAAAAAGGAAGACCGATAAAGATTCGCTCGTTGATGTTTCCGTCATCCTGCCATGTCCGCGGCAGATACCGTGCCATGGCGATGCTGGCGCCTACTGCAAGCATCGCCACCCCGCCCGCATAGGCAAAATCAAGCCGGTCGGAAATGGTGAACATCAGGTATGTCTTTTCTCGGCCGTGGATAAGGAAGCTGGCGGAAGCCGCCAAAGCCCACACGATCCCTTGCGTTATACAAAGGTTGAGGCGCAGAGTGCGGATATCCAGCTCATCTAGCGGGTTTGACACGCTTCACCTTCCTCCTCTTTCCATCTTCTTCGGCAAAAGACTGCGCAAAGCCTGCTCCAGGTCCCAATCTTTTTTCACCTGAGCAACCGGGGCGCTGCGCTTTTGTTCGTACAGCCTTCGATCCAACCCGCATCGGGAGCAGCACGCCTTTTCAAAAGCGGTCTCCCCTGTTTCGCCGTAATAGCGGACAAGCCCCGCGCGCAAACAGTCTGGCGAATGAACCCATTGGAGCATGTCGCGCAATTTTTGCTGTTTTCGTTTTTTGGCCCGTTCCGTTCTTTCCCAAAGGTCTTGAATCGTGGCCGAATGTTGCGTGATCGGTGCGGGAATGCATACTAACCCGTCCCGAGTGGCAGCCACTTCCGAAACCAAACCGGCTTGTTCCGAATAGAACATCAGCATTTGCGCCAACTCCTCGCCGATGTTGGCGTTCGTCATCAGGTCGCTGTAGGAAAGCCTGCCCTGGCACACCCGATGGAGAAAGATCTCCGCCTGTTCCATTGTCGGATACTCCTTTTCCAACAAGTGGGTATGGATATGTACATCCTCTTGCGCGTAATACATGCCTGCATAACCCGGCTTTCCATCCCGCCCGATTCGCCCGATTTCCTGAGCGTACGCTTCCAGACTGGAGGGGAAATGGTAATGCAACACAAACCGAATGTCAGGTTTGTCGATCCCCATCCCAAACGCGTTGGTAGCCACAATGATATCCAGTTCGTCTTGCAAAAACTGCTGTTGAATAAGCGCTCGTTCCATCCCATTCATCCCGCCGTGATATCCGTGTACCCGTTTTCTGCCGGTCATCTGGTAGTGCCCAACGAGAGCATCGACGGCCTGTCTCGTCCCGCAATACACGATGCCGGGGCCTTGAAGATCCTCCATTGCTTCAAGCACCCGCTCCCGTCTCTTTGCTTCCGAGCAAACGGGTATAATGTCTAGGGCAATGTTGCGCCGATTCAATGGCCGCATGACCACATCATCAAGGTGAATGCCAAACAACTGGCAGATTTCCTCACGAACAGCCTGCGTAGCCGTCGCCGTTACAGCCAACACCGGCGGGTCCCCCAGTTTTGCAAACGCATCCGGCAGCCTCAGGTAGTCGGTGCGAAAGTCGTGCCCCCATTGTGAGATGCAGTGGGCTTCGTCAACCGCAAGAAGAGAGACCCCACACGCACCCAACACTTGTAAAACGGCGGGCTGCTGCAGTTTTTCCGGTGAGACGTAAACAAGTTTGAATTTTCCCTGCCGGATCTCTCTCATCAGCTGTTTCATCTCTGAAGGATCCAGCGAACTGTTCAGATAAGCTGCCGAAATAAGCCTTCGTGACCTCAGCTGCTGGACTTGATCCATCATTAACGAGATAAGCGGCGACACTACCACAACCAGACCGGGGAGCAGCAATGACGGAAGCTGATAGGTAATGGACTTGCCTCCACCGGTGGCAAGCAGGCCGAGAACATTTTTTCCGGCCATCACCCGTTCGATCATTTCAAGCTGGCCGGGGCGGAAAGACGGATATCCAAAATAGCGCTGAAGAGCCTCTATCAAGCGTTCACGCACCATGTTCCCTCCCCTTTCGCAACGCAAGCGCGAGCCTGATTTTCAGGTACGAGTACTGCGGACCCAGTGAATCTTTCAACAGACGCAGTCGACTTGTCCCCAACCTTTCGCTCACGCGGATGATCTCCTCCTGTTCCTTCTCCGACACGTATTCGACACAATCCCACTCCGGACAGTGCAGCGCAATCTCCACCAGGTGATCTTCCACTGTACTGGACTTGATGTTTCGCCGTCTGGCAATCTCATCAAGGGTACAATGCTGCCGTACCAGCTCGTACGTCTGGCTGGCGCTTTCACTCAACCGAAGGTCTTTGCCGCCGGTTGGCTCGATCAGGGTTGAAAGTAAGGGAAACGCGTCCTTTTCCTTTTCAAGCCGCCGCACGATGACGGCAAGACCGAAGCGAACCTGAAGTTGAATAAACGAAGGTGATTGCCCCGCTGACAGGGCAAGCTGCGTGACCGTGCTTCCGACCTGAGATGCGCCTGACAGCTGCCGGACGATCAGCTCCTGCACGTTGAGAGGAAGTGCGGACAAAAGCGAAAACAGCTCATTGTACAGATGATCCTGCCAAAGCAAGCGTTGTTCCACTGACGCCAGCGTCCTTTTCACCCACTGCTGTACCTGCCTGTTTTGCACAACCGGCTGAAAGCCTGTGTCATTCGCCAGAAGCTGGGAGACCGTTTGGATCATCAGGTGAAGCCGCTGCCAGAACAGGCTCACCTGCTCCGGTTGAGTGGGCGAAGAAAACGGGGTAAACCAGTAATCCAGCCGGAAACGCTCCCGTCCGGCTTGCTGTTCCGCCACTCCTTGTTCGGTCAACGCAAACGACGGTTTCGGTGAACCGCCTGTGCCTTTCGTCAACCTGACCAGCCCGTCAGACAGCAAAAAAGCAATATTTTCTTCCCATGCCTCTCTTGAGATCCGGGGAAACATCCGATAATACGGGTGTAGGCTGTACAAATGAACATCCTGCAGCGTCTGATTTGCCTTTCTGCCGCGGAAGATGTAGTACAACGACTGGAGGGTTCGCTCTCCCGCCAATGGCGCCAACCCGTTCAGCGTGACAGCGTATAGGAACTCCTTTTCCAGCAGGGTTAGGTTACGGTTGTCCATATGAACTCCTTTTTCTATACGAACCGGCAGCCCATGCGCTATACTAGCGAGTGATGCTGCCAGATTCTGCATATGTGGAGGAATGTATGACGAAGAGGTTAACAAAATCAGAATTCATCCTTGTGTATATGATAATCTTAACACTTGCTTGCTTCGTTGGCGGATTTTTTTTGGGAGCAGGCTACATGAAGGCAAAAGTGGAAACGGAGCAGGCTGCTGCCCTTGAAGCGCAAAAGGAACAGGCAAAAAAAGAGCGCTTGCTGCGTGAGCAGAAGTTGTACAACGAACAGGATTTTATCCGTTTTTACTACAGTGTGTACGCGCCGCTCCTGAAGCTGAAACAAGCCCATTTTCAAACCATGGCCAAGCTGACTGAAGCGCAGATGGAGGAACGCGAGGCTGCCTTGAAGCAGTTGGCCGAGGAGACGGAATCCATCCTGCAAGCTGTGGAAAAAGATTTGGCACTTGCCGGTTCACCGCTGTTGGCACAGGCAAAATCCCACTTTGAAGAAAGCCTACGGTCTTATTTGGATGGTATCGATGAAGCTCTTTCCGATCAGAATAGTAATGCCCTGAACCCTGATGGTCTCGCCTCAAGGTTGAATTTGTTCACGAACAACTGGTTGAAGGCACAGGGCTATCTTTACAAGGCGATTGCCATGTGGGAGTCAGTCTACGTCAACAAGCAGGCGCTCCCCAAGGAACTGCCGCAAACGGTGAGCGTCGCTCTTTGGAAGGATTATCCGTTCCACTACCGTACTTATGTGGCGGCTGAGTATTTGGCTCAAATGAAGGTGTACGATTCTTTCAATCCTGAGGATTTGACCGCCCGTCTTGACTTGCTTTTCCGCTCTCAGGAAGCGGCGACGCTGGGGATCAAAGACGTACCTTCTGCCATACGCTTGCTGGAAGCGACAGACGCAGTGCGAAGCGGCGACTTCAAGCAGCTGCATCCAAAACTGTACGCCGGACTGAAAGCACCGGAGATACCGATGTACAGGGAATAGATTCATGATGAGATGTGATTCATTCTTGAAATCTCAACTGACAACGAATAAAATGATTTATGAGCAGTGGACGTACCATCGGTATGGGAGGTGAAACCACGATGACTACATGGGTAGACAAAGAAACCTGTATTGCATGCGGTGCTTGCGGTGCTACCGCTCCAGACGTGTTTGATTACGATGATGAAGGCCTGGCTTTCAATAAACTGGATGACAACACCAACACCGCTGAAATCCCGGATGTTCTCTTTGACGATGTGCGCGATGCGGCAGATGGTTGCCCAACCGACTCCATCAAGGTTGAAGAGTAATTTTCACCACACAAAAACCACTCATGGCTTACCGCATGGGCGGTTTTTTCATTTTCCATCAGATAAAATCTATGGTATGATTTTATGGCAAAAAAAATCAGTAAGGAGTAATAAGATGGAAAAAACGCTTATTTTTGGGCATAAAAATCCGGACACTGATTCCATTTGTTCTGCCATTGTTTATGCGGATTTAAAAACCAAATTGGGGTTTGCTGTGGAGCCGGTTCGTTTGGGTGACATCAACGGGGAAACGCAATTTGTACTGGACTATTTCAAAGTAAATGCGCCCCGCCTGGTTGAAACCGTCGCAAACGAAGTAAATACCGTCATTTTAGTGGATCACAATGAACGCCAGCAAAGCGCAACCGACATTGACAAGGTCCAAGTGGTAGAAGTCATCGATCATCACCGTATCGCCAATTTTGAAACAAGCAATCCGTTGTATTACCGTGCGGAACCTGTTGGATGTACTACGACGATTTTGAAAAAACTGTACAAGGAACACGGAGTGGAAATTCCGAAAGAGATCGCCGGTTTGATGCTGTCCGCGATTATTTCCGATACGCTCTTGTTAAAGTCCCCAACCTGCACGGAACAAGATGTGGCTGCAGCCCGCGAATTGGCGGAGATTGCCGGAGTAAACCTGGAAAGCTATGGACTGGAGATGCTGAAGGCAGGGGCCAATTTAAGCGACAAAACCATCAGCCAACTGATTTCTCTCGACTCCAAAGAATTCCAAATGGGGAATTACAAAGTTGAAATCGCTCAGGTAAATGCAGTGGATGTGAACGATGTTCTTGCCCGTCAAGCTGAGCTGGAGGCGGCTCTTTCCAGCATTATTGAGGAAAAAGGGTTAGACCTGTTCCTGTTCGTTGTGACGGATATTCTCAACAACGATTCGATTGGTGTCGCACTGGGCCGCGCCGCAAATGCCGTAGAGAAGGCATACAACGTTGCGCTGGTTGATAATAAAGCAGTGCTGAAAGGCGTCGTGTCCCGCAAAAAGCAAATTGTACCTGTGCTGACCGATACTTTTAGCAAAATGTAATCCGATTGTTTCCCATTGAAAGCCGTGAAATGCCCTGATTCCCTTACAGATCAAGGAGTCAGGGCTCTTTCTTTTCTGTCTGCTTTCCGAACAATAAATAAAATTTTATCTCGAATGTTCCTGTTTTTTTCCATACACTCTATTGACGCTCTTTTTTGCCCGTGATAAAGTAAATAGCAAATCTCAATATGATGAATAGTCTAACAACGATGAGGAAGAAATGCTGCACGGTGGAAACCCTCAGAGAGCCGATGGTCGCTGCGAATCGGCGGTTCCCTGCGCAGATAAGCACTTCTGAGTTGCCGCGCCGAACAGACGTGTGTCTCCCAGTAGGCGTGTACGGTTGATCCGTTATCTCTCAGGTCTAGTTACCTGACAAGGTTCTTCTTTGCGAAAAGAAGAACGAATGAGGGTGGTACCGCGAAGCATACCTCTCGTCCCTCACTGCACCCAGCGTGTAGTGTGGGAACGGGAGGTTTTTTTATTTTCAAGGAGGAGGAGAGAAACATGTTTACAGACAAAATGATCTTACGAATCCCCGGCCCGACGCCAATTCCCCCGCGGGTCCAGCAAGCGATGAACCAGCCGATGATCGGCCATCGCAGCGGTCAGTTTTCCAGCCTGTTTGCTCGTACCGCCGAGCGTCTCAAGACGTACTTCGGCACCAAGCAGGATGTATACATCCTTGCCGGAAGCGGTACAAGCGCACTGGAGATGAGCGTGGTCAACACGCTGCAGCCAAACGACGAGGCGGCCGTACTGGTAAGCGGTGCTTTCGGCGAGCGTTTTGCGAAAATCTGTGAACGCTTCGGCATTGTCGTTCACCGACTGGACGTCCCCTGGGGAGAAGCCGTCACACCCGATATACTGACTGATTTTCTCAGGGAAAAACCGCGCGTGAAAGCTGTTTTTGCGACGTACTGCGAAACGTCCACCGGCGTTTTGAACCCGATTCGCGAGCTGGCTCAAGTCGTCCGTGAAACATCGGATGCGCTCTTCATCGTAGATGCTGTCAGCTGCCTCGGTGCCGTTGCCTGCGAAATGGACGATTGGGGCATTGACATCCTCGTTACCGGCTCGCAGAAAGCGTTCATGCTTCCGACGGGACTCGCATTCATCGCCGCCAGCGAACGCGCTTGGAAAGTAATAGAGGAACAGAAGCCGCTCGCGTTTTATCTTGACTTAAAAGCATACCGCAAAAGCCTGGCCGAAAAGACAACCCCTTACACTCCGGCCGTATCCCTCATCTTCGGATTGGAAGAAGTGTGCAACATGCTGGAGGAAGAAGGGCTGCCGCAGATCATCAGGCGGCACGAACTGATGCGCGACATGACCCGCGCCGGGATGCGGGCACTGAATATTCCGTTGATGACCGCAGATGCCTACGCCTCCCCTACCGTCACATCGCTCGATCCCAAAGGAGCATTTGACGCCGAAGAACTGCGCAAGGTGCTTAGGACCAAATTCAATCTCGTCATTGCCGGGGGCCAACAGCATTTGAAAGGCAAGATCTTCCGCATCGGCCACATGGGTTATTGCGAACCTTTGGATGTGATTCAAATTATTTCCGCCATTGAAATGGCGCTACACCAAATCGGCGTCGGCGTGGAACTGGGCGCCGGTGTCAAAGCTGCACAGGAGGTGCTCGTTTCTCATGTATAAAGTATTAATCAGCGATCCGCTCAGCGAATTTGGTATCCAAAAACTGCTGGACGCACCTGATGTGGAAGTCGTGCGTCAGACCAACCTCTCCCCGTCCGACCTGCTGGCCGTCATCGGTGAGTACGACGCTCTTCTGGTCCGCAGCCAAACACAAGTGACGGCAGAAGTACTGGCTGCAGGCAAACGCCTGAAGGCCGTGGGTCGTGCAGGTGTGGGCGTAGACAACATCGACATTGACGCAGCCACAAAAGCCGGTGTGGTCGTCATCAATGCTCCGGACGGAAACACCATCTCGACTGCAGAGCATTCCTTTGCGATGTTGATGGCGGTGGCCCGGAACATTCCCCAGGCACACAAGAAATTGACGGACGGCATATGGGATCGAAAAAGCTTTCAGGGCGTGGAACTGAACAACAAGGTACTGGGTATCCTTGGTCTGGGCCGAATCGGAACCGAGGTGGCAAAACGGGCAAAAGCATTCGGAATGAGCGTGCTTGCCTATGATCCGTTTCTGACGGAAGAGCGGGCACAAAAACTGGGCGTGACCAACGCTACCGTCGATGACATCTGCATGCAAGCGGACTTTATTACCGTGCATACACCGCTGACAAAAGAGACCCGTCATCTGATCAGCTCGCGCGAGTTTGCCAAAATGAAAGACGGTGTGCGAATCATCAACTGCGCCCGCGGCGGCATCATTGATGAAAAAGCCCTGTACGAAGCCATTTTGACAGGAAAGGTAGCAGGCGCCGCACTTGACGTGTTTGAACAGGAACCGCCGGTTGACAACCCGCTGGTCGGTTTGCCGCAGGTAGTCACTACGCCTCACCTGGGTGCGTCTACCGTTGAAGCCCAGGAAAACGTGGCGATCGACGTCTCCGACGAGATCTTGAAAGTGCTTCGCGGCCAGCCTTTCAAAAACGCCGTAAACCTGCCGTCCATCCCTGCACATGTCCTGGAACGATTGCAGCCGTATTTCACCCTAGGCGAACAGTTGGGCAACTTCCTGGCCCAGGTCACGGTCGGCTCCATCCAGGAGATTGCCATCACCTACAGCGGCGAATTAACTGAAGTGGACATCTCTCCACTCACCCGTACGGTTTTAAAAGGAATTCTCTCCTTCCGTCTGGGAGAAGAGGTCAACTACGTGAATGCACCGCTTCTGGCAAAAGCGCGAGAGATTGCTGTCACGGAGCAAAAGTCCTCGCAAAACCGCGGATTCATGAATCTGCTGACGGTATCGATCAAAACCAACCTGCAGACGCGGACGGTGGCAGGCACTCGCTTAAACGGATACGGTGCGCGAATCGTCAAGATCGATGATTTCGCCATTGACGTCGCGCCGGAAGGGTATCTGCTGTACGTCCATCACAACGACCGTCCAGGCGTAATCGGACGCGTCGGCACCATCCTCGGCAGCAACGAGGTCAATATTGCCACGATGCAGGTGGGACGTCGGGATATCGGCGGCGAAGCCATCATGATGCTCTCTGTTGATAAACCGGTTTCCGCCGAGCTGCTCGATACCTTGGGAGAGCTGTCGGAGATCAAAAGCGTCACGCAAATCGAACTCTGAGCATAACCGCTCGGCCGTTTGGGCCGAGCCCTTTCTTTACCCGCTTGGAAGAACTCGGTATAATAGAACAAGACTTGCTAATTGAAGAGAGGAGAACGTTATGGCAAACCAGGCACTACTCGCAATCGGCATCTTTCTGCTTACTTATGCCTTTATTATCAGCGAAAAGATCCACCGTACCATTGTCGCCATGTCGGGCGGTATCCTGATGGTTCTGTTTGGCATCGTCACCCAGGAAATGGCGATTGAACACATTGACTTTAATACCCTGGGTCTGTTGATCGGTATGATGATTCTCGTCACCATCACGGCCCAGACCGGCGTCTTTAAGTACATGGCGATTCGCGCCGCAAAGGCTGCCAAGGGGAATCCCCTGCGGATTCTCGTTTATTTAAGCGCTATCACGGCAATCGCCTCCGCTTTTCTGGACAACGTAACGACCGTTCTCTTGATGGTTCCGGTCACCTTCAGCATCGCACGGCAGCTGCAGGTGAACCCGCTTCCCTATCTGGTGAGCGAGATCATCGCTTCGAACGTCGGGGGCACGGCTACCCTGATCGGCGATCCGCCCAACATCATGATCGGCAGCTCTGTTCCGGAACTGGACTTTATGGCGTTCCTGCTCAACCTGGCTCCGATTGCGGCTCTCGTCATGATTTTCACAATTATTTGTCTGGTGTTGATTTATCGCAAAGACCTGGTATCCTCTCCGGAGCTGCAAGCCAAAATCATGAACCTGAACGAGCGGGACGAGATTACCGATACCACCTTGCTGAAAAAATCCCTTTTCGTTCTGGGGCTTACGATTCTCGGCTTCATGCTGCACGGGGTCTTTCATCTGGAGTCGGCGACCATTGCCTTGACGGGTGCGTTCCTGCTTTTGCTGCTCACCGGGGAGCACTATCTGGAAGACGCGATGAATAAAGTAGAATGGAACACCATTTTCTTCTTCATCGGGCTGTTTGTTTTGGTTTCCGGACTTGTGCACACCGGAGTTATCGCGCTTCTTGCGGAAAAAGCCATTGCGTTGACCGGGGGTGACGCCCTGCGCACATCCATGCTGATTTTGTGGATGAGCGCCATTGCTTCCGCTTTTATTGACAACATACCGTTTGTGGCCACGATGATTCCGATGATCAAGGAAATGGGCGCGCTGGGAATTCACAATCTGGAACCGCTCTGGTGGAGTCTGGCTCTCGGGGCTTGTCTGGGAGGGAACGGCACGCTGATCGGGGCCAGTGCCAACGTGATCGTCGCCGGTCTTGCCGCAAAGGAAGGACATCACATCAGCTTTATGGGCTACTTGAAAATTGCCTTTCCACTGATGATCATGTCGATCATCCTGAGCCACGCCTACATTTACCTGCGCTATTTCGTTTGATTAAGGAGGAAGGTTCATGGTAACGTATACGTTCGATGAAAAGCTCATTCAGATAACGGAGTCGCAAAACGACAAAGACGTCACGTTTCAGATTGAAGTGAAGTCGGAGGAAATGCGCAACCGAATGAAACAAGTTCGCGCTTACTTTGACGAAAACAAGGATTACACGGATGCCCTCTTCTACTCGCATCAGGACGGACAATTTGAGGTGATCGTCCGCAAAGACATGGTACTTCCCTTTCTGCTGCAGGCATTTCGCTTCCGCTGCCTGGAATCTCTCCACTGGAAATAAGCGCACCACAGAAAACCGACTCTGATGGCAGAGTCGGTTTTTCTGTAGACCAAGCTTATTCCAGAATGGAGAGAATGCCGCGGACATCGTCAAGGATAAATTCTGCTTTTTCTTCCTCAAACTTGCTCCGCGCCGCCTGTCCGGACAAGCCGGTCAAGGTGGCAGCAAATTTGCAGCCGATGGCTCTTGCCGCCAGCAGGTCAGCCAGGGAATCGCCGACGATCAGCACCTCTTCTCCATTGGCAATGGGAAGGGAATAATTCAGCACCTCACGATTGGGTGCGGACAGACCCAGAAGTCCTTTTACGTAGCAATAGGGGTGGGGTTTGGCCAACGGGGCTTGATCAGGGAACTCTTCTTCCGCCTCCAGTACGTGACTGGCCGTCACCACCCGTTCGGGATCAAATACGTCCAACAGGTTCAATTCGCTAAGCGGGACGTGTGTTTCAATCGTGGGACGACCTGTACCAATCCCCAGTGTATATCCTTTTGTCTTCAAAGTGAGCAGGATTTCGCGCAGTTCCGCTGGATCCACAATCGGGATCTCATCGGAGAGGAAGCCCTTTTTCCCCTTTTGAAAAGAGGAGCGGCCAATGGATGCAGCTACCCGTTCATCCCCCAGATACCATTCCTGGAAGGTCTCCTGACAAAGCTGCCACAACTCGCTGCTGCGGGAAAACATATCCGTATCAACACCGCAGCGTTCTTTGGCAATTCGATTGAGGTCCAGCAGCAATCCTGATTTTTGTGCCGTTCCATTCGCAAAATCAGCTGTAAAGGCTGCATAGTCAATGTGGAAATCAGCTGCATGTTCTTTTGCCCACTGCGCCAAGCGGTTCAATTCCGTACGGTTTATCTGCCCGGCAAGAAGCGATGCAGGTTCTTCACCAAGGGACGATTTTAGATGTTCACACAGGCGGATCAACTGATACGAAAAGGCAAGGAATACCATGTCCCAGTTGGAGTTGATTCCCCTCGACTTGATAAAGTTGAGCACCTCGTCTTTGGCAAAAACGGTTTCACGCACGCTTCTGATCTTCGCTTCAACCGGGGCCGGGGTAAAATCATCACCGGGAAGACCGAGATATAGCGGGTTGTGCAGCAGCTCCCAAACCGTTAAAGCGGATGCGTCAAAATACCGTTCTTCACTTAACATGACACCGTCAACATCAAACAAAATGGTCTTGATCATTCTCTCCACTCCATTTCTTTATTTGTATCTCGGTTTATCCGGCAAGCTGATGGTAAAAGTCGTGCCTTCACCCAGCTTGCTTTGCACACTGATCACGCCGCCATGCGCCTCCACGATATTCCTGGCGATGGCGAGACCCAGTCCTGTGCCCGCTCTTCCTCTCGTCCGCGCTTTGTCTGCTTTGTAGAAACGCTCAAACACAAATGGCAAGTCTTCCTGCGGAATGCCGCTGCCTGTGTCAGACACTTCCAAAAGAAGCGGTTGTTCGCCGCGGGCCCGAAGTGTTACGATGCCCTGCACCGGTGTATGACGCATCGCATTGTCAATTAAATTGGTCAATACCTGTTCCATCCGGTCAGGATCAATATACAGATGGGTTTGTCTGGTCGATATATCCAGTTGGAGTCCGATTCCGCGCTCCCTTGCCAGATTGCTGAACTTGCGCTGAATTCGCTCCAGGTACGGTCGAAGTTCGATCGTATCCAGCTTAAGCTCTGCGTGCCCTGCTTCCATCCGGGCCAGATCCAGCAGTTCATTCACCAGTTTGGTCATGCGTACCGACTCGTCGTAAATGATCTTGGCCAGTTCCTTGTGTTCCTCCGGTGTAGCAGCAATGTCATCGACGATCGCTTCACTATAACCCTGAAGCATGGACAAAGGAGTGCGAAGTTCATGCGAAACGTTGGCGACGAAGTCGTTTCGCATCTTGTCCAGCTTGCGCTCTTTTGTCATGTCGCGAAGCACCGCGACGGCCCCGCGAATCTGTTCACGGTCATACAGCGGCACCATCACGATCGACCAGTTCCGTCCCTGGACCGGAATATCTTCTGACACTTCCTGCCCCGTTTTCACGACCGACCGGTATAACTCAAACAGGGGAGCCGGTTGGCTCGGCTGTTCATATTCCCAGTCGCGTAAAAAGTGTTCGGCCGGAGGGTTGGTTACGGCAATCTTTCCTTTTTCATCAATCATGACCACCCCGTCTACCATGCTGCCCAGCACACTGGCCAACTGTTCCTTTTCCTTGGACAACGCGTGCACCACCTCATTTAACCTGCTTGCCATGGTATTAAAGGTGGCAGCCAGTTCACCGATCTCGTCCGTTGTCCGGATGGGGATTTCCGCGTGAAAGTCACCCTCGGCGATTCGCTGTGCCGTCTCCTTCATTTGGCGTAGCGGGAATGTGATGCGGGAGGAAAGGAAAAAGGCAAAGACGGTAGTGGAAATAAATCCGATGACCCCCACGACAAAGATCAATTTGCGTACTTCGGTAAGGGTATCGTCGAAATCTTCAATCGCCTGATACAAGATGACCGCCCCGCGATCCGTCGGTGTCAATTCCAACGGTACTGCAACAGCCAATACCTGTATTCGGCCGTTGCGGTCTGAAGGGTTGCTCTCGAAGATCACACGCGCAGGAGCGGGATACGCTCCTGCAATGGCTTCCCTAAGATGCAGTTCGCGCGACTGCAGCAGTTCCTGCAACGGTATTTGCGGGAGGGTATTCCCTACGTTTTTCCCGAGCGGTTTCACGTTCTCATCCACCACGATCAAGCCGGTACGATGCACACTGCTGAAAGTGGAGGCCATCTTCAGGGCGGAGGTTTTGTCCGACTGCTCCGCCAGCGTCTTTGACAGGTTGTCTGCCAGTTGCTGCAGATTATTCGTTTGCCGTTGAAAGAAATAGCTGTCAAAGGACTGCACCAGCAACAGGCTAAACAGCGTAAGAACTAGAGCAAAGAGCGCGATGATGGTCATCCACAGCTTGCCTACTACACTGCGAAAGATGACGTCCACGTTACTTTGGCACCTCTAGTTTGTAACCGACGCCCCATACTGTTGCGATCATTTGCGCGGCCTCCGGCGAGACTCGGTTTAATTTCTCCCGCAGCCGTTTGATATGGGTGTCGACCGTTCGCAAATCACCGAAGAACTCGTAATGCCAGACATCCTTCAGCAGTTCTTCGCGGGTGAATACCTTGTCAGGCGAGAGCGCAAGATAGTGGAGCAATTCATACTCCTTCGGTGTCAGGCTAACCTCCTGACCACTGGCAATCACCTTGTGGGCATCGTGGTCAATCGTGAGCTCGGGAAACACCAGGATCGAATGACTGGCGATAGAGTCTGTCTTCAAATAAGCGGTTGCCGACGAGCGGCGCAGGATCGCTTTTACGCGGTAAACAACCTCACGGGGACTGAACGGCTTGACGACATAGTCGTCCACGCCGGCCTCAAAACCGTGAACGCGGTTCGTTTCCTCACCCTTCGCCGTCAGCATGATAATCGGGGTGGCCTTGTGTTCGCGGATCTTTTGACAAACCTCGATCCCGTCCATGCCAGGCAGCATCAGGTCGAGCAGGATGATGTCGTAATCCTTGCTGAGTGCCATTTCCAATGCCTCTTCGCCGTGCTCCGCTTCGTCGATTTCGTAGTTTTCCCGCTCCAGGTACATCTTCAGCAGACGACGGATTCGTTCCTCGTCATCTACCACCAAAATGCGTGCTTCTTTTTCCATTCGAACCACCTCTGTATTGGTAGGGTTATCTCTATAGTCCAAAAAGCTGGGGGTGAGCCAGCTTTTTGGTCTGCCGTACAAAATCAGGTTTACACTCCGGCGTAGGAGTGAAGACCGGCGATTACCAGGTTGACAACCACTAGCGTAATCAGAATGATCACAAACCCGATGACGGCCATCCAGGCCGACTTGGTACCCACCCAGCCGCGGGAGAGGCGCAGGTGCAGGTATGCGCTGTAGAACAGCCACACAATCAGCGCCCAAACTTCCTTGGGATCCCATCCCCAAAAGCGTCCCCATGCCTCTTCCGCCCAAATCATGGCGAAAATCAGAGCGCCAAGTGTGAATACCGGATAGCCGATGGAAATGGCCCGATAGCTGATTTCGTCAAGCAGCTCCGGATCAACGCCGTTTAAAGCAGGCTGCATGACCGCGGCCAGCCGCTTGCGGAACAGGAGGCGCAGCCCCCAGTACAGGACGGTTCCCGTGAGTACCGACCAAATCAAGGTGTTCAGCTTGCGGGCGGCATCTTTCCCTTCCATCCAGGCGGGAGCTTCAAACAGCGGTGTCATTGGTCCCGCTTTGATGATGGTGGAGTTGGCCGGCGCCACTATGGCCGGCAGGGTGTACTCCGCCTTTAGCTTTTCCATCTGCCCCATGTTGTTGACCTTTTCCTCATTCAGTTCAAAAACCGTTTTCTGATCCAGTCGGGCGAATGTGGAGTCCATCGCGATGAATCCCACAAGCATCAGAACGACGCTGAGGACAATCTCCAGCCAGACGGTTCCGCGAGTGCGGCGGTCCTGCGGAACAGTACGGATCAGGTACATCAAGCCGGCGGCAAAGCCGACAGCCAAAATGCCTTCCCCCAAGGCCGCCGTCGTCACGTGGATATGCAGCCAGTAACTCTGCAGGGCCGGGATGAGAGGCGTCACTTCTTTCGGAAAGACGTACGCATACGCCAGCATGATCACGCCGAGCGGAAGAACGAAGGCACCGATCACCGTCAGCCTGTAAATCCGATAAAGTATCAAATAAGCGAGGATGATACAGAAGTCCAAAAACGCCATAAACTCAAACATGTTGCTGGTCGGGCTAAATCCGGCGCCGATCCAGCGGGTGATGACGTATCCGGCCTGTGCCAAAAAGCCGACGACGGCAATCCAATAAGCCATTCGCCCAAATCGGTGTTCGTGGGCCTTTGGATCCCGTCCAGACCAGTTTTTCCCCGTCACTGAGACGACGAAAAGAATCGACGCCAACACATAGAGAATGAAGGCGATATTTAACAACCAGTCACTTACTTGGATAAGCAAGTCGCATTTCCCTCCTCGAAGCTAGGCCTTCGCGTTTTCCTCCAATAAGATCGGCAGCCCCAGCTGTTCCACTACCCCCTCCACTTCACGGCGAAGGCCAAACCAGTTCTTGTTCGTATGGCCAGCCAGGTGGATGGTGTGATTGCTGAACTGCAGCCAGATCCTGCGGTGCTGCCAAAAGAAGCCCATCACGACACCGATCATAAACACAAATGCGCCAAAGTAAATGATCGGCACCGCCTTGTCCTTGCGCACCATCAATCCGGAAATATCAATCAAATCAGGCATGTTAATCTTCAGCGTGTAGCGGGAATCCGCCTTCTCCGGTATGATGGACCCGCTCAGGTACACCATTCGTTCCTTTTTATTGTCCTGTTGCGATGTTACTTCCAGCGCGAACATCGGATTATTGGGAAGATTGGTTTTGGTAGCCGGCTTTCCTTTGGAATCCAGGTAAAAATCCGGAAAGTAATCAAGGACGCGAACTTTTACTCCTTCGGCAATTTGCTGTTCCTGATTGGGTTCGTACAAATCCAGTTTGATCGGACCGATCTCCCTGTTTCCGGCTTTCTTGTCGATGAGCGTGAAGTTGAGCGCACCCAACTCCATCTCCTGGACACCCGATTGGAATATCATCAAATCTTCGTATTCCATTGGATGGTTCACCACGATCGGCCCCCGCTTCACTTCGACGAGATCGGGCTTCGCACCGGGCAAATCGGCATTTTTATTCAGGTACAGAACAGCGTCCGTCTGGAAGCTCTTCGGGATTGCGCCGCCTTTCAAGTCAAGCTGCTGTGGCATTTCTTCTTCGGACCAGTACTCTGTCTTGTAGGCGAGGTTTTTGATGTAATAAGGCGTATCCGGCAGAGAGACCGTTTGCCCCTCTCGCACCCACACGAATTGGTCCAGGTAAAAACCCGGTATGTTGCGCATCAACACACCAAGCAGGAAAATGATCAAGCCGATGTGGTTGATATAGGGCCCCCAGCGACTGAAGCGCGCCTTTTCCGCCAGAAGGGAATCTCCCTCACGATAGACCCGATAGCCTCTGCGCTTGAATTGATTTTCCGCTTGCGCCAGAAGGGATGCCTTGTCCACCTCATCCGACAATTCGGCTTCCCCGTAGAGTTTCTGTCCCTTGAGAAAGGATAGGTGCTGGTTCAGACGCGGCTTGTTTAACGCCTTGTAAAGCGGAACCACTCGGTCCAGGCTGCAGATGACGAGCGATGTTCCAAGCATCACAAGCAGGGTCACAAACCACCAGGAAGAGTAAAGGTTGTGAAATCCCAGCGTATAATAGATGTCACCCAGACGGCCGTACGTTTGGCTGTAAAAACGGGCGACGTCGGCCTCTGTCGGAACCGGTACAGGAATGTACTGTTGCTGTGGAAAGACCGTCCCGACGGCTGATGCAATCAACGTAATCACGATAATCCCAACCGCCACTTTGACGGACGAGAAGAAATTCCACACACGATCAATCACTGTGGATGAGTACGTCTGCGACCGGCGGGCCATCCCTTCGTAGCGCATATCGGGAAATTCAGCGCTGCCTGCCGCCTCTATCTGTTGAAGGGGTTTCCCGCACGACTCGCACAGTACTGTCCCGACTGGATTTGAATGTCCGCATTCACACTTTGGTTGATCCAAATTGAACTTCATTTTGTTCCTCACTTCGGTAAAATATTGGCGATCTTGTCAGCGATGATCGCTTCATTCATCTGACCGATGAAGATCTCCTTCACTTCTCCGTCCCCGTCTATGAAAAAGGTCGTGGGAATCGGGCCAATCCGATACAGTTTGGTGATCTGAGATTGTCGATCCATCAATATCGGGAAGTTCACACCAAGCTGTTTGACAAACGGTTCGACCGTGATCGGCGATTCTCCGATATTGACGCCGATTACCACCAGTCCCTTGTCTTTGTATGCTTCGTACTGCTTCTGCAGGGCCGGCATTTCCGCCTTGCACGGTTCACACCAGGTGCCCCAAAAGTTGAGCACGACCCCTTTTCCCTTGAGGTCGGACAATGTGACAGGCGACCCGTTCAGCTGCTCCAGACTAAAGTTCGGCGCGTCACGCCCTACTTTTACCGCGTTGGGATCTTTCTCCAGACTGGAGTATACGGCAAAGACCAACGCGACCAGGAGCACGCCCAAGATCGCGACTCGGATATAGGTGCGATTTGACTTGTTCATCCAGCAATATCTCCTAACTCGCTCTATTTCCTTTTTATTATAGCGTTCCTCGTTTTCCGCCAGCGCGTAAGATATGAACAGATTTTGAACGAATTACACTCGCTTCCTGGCGCTTTTGCTGTCAATCGTCACGGCGCTTTTCAATCTTTTCACTTCCGCACTGGTAAGCGGGCGATACTCACCCGGCCTCAAACCCTCGAGAGACAAAAATCCCAGACGGACACGCTCCAGGGTGAGTACGGGGTGACCGATTGCTTCGCACATTCGCCTCACTTGGCGGTTTCGCCCTTCGTGGATGATCAGCTCCAATAGGGACTTGTTCCCTTTCGGAGCGGTTTTTATCAACTTCGCTTGCCCGGGCGCGGTCATCCCGTCCTCCAGCATGATGCCGGCTGCCAGCTTCCTTACTTTTTCCGGGGCGGGGACACCTTTTACCCAGGCGCGGTAGACCTTGTCAATCTCATGGGATGGATGAGCAAGTCGATTCGCCAGCTCACCGTCGTTCGTCAGCAGCAGGAGCCCGGACGTATCGTAATCGAGCCGTCCAACCGGATAGACCCGCTCTTTCACTCCCTTGAGCAAATCGGTAACGACGCGGCGCCCCTGCGGATCGTGCAAGCTGGTGATAACACCTGTGGGTTTATATAACAGAATGTAGACATGCTCTTCCAGCCGGATGGGGCGGCCGTCCACCATGATACGGTCAATAGCGGGGTCAACCTTTACGCCCAATTCCTTCACCACCTTGCCGTTCACCTGAACTCTGCCCTCGACGATCAACTCTTCACAATGACGACGTGAGGCGACACCCGCGTGAGCCAGTACCTTTTGCAATCGTTCCATGATGGATCACCTCTTCATCATCATACCCATTCTTATCAGTGTGGACAAGAAAAAGGAAAAAACTTCCCCGCGTGAGGAAGTTTTTCTGCTTACGCAAACACGAGATATACGATTATCAGCGAGGCCACCACACCGGCGAGATCCGACCACAAGCCAACCTTTAACGCGTAGGAGCCGTTGCGGATCCCGACGGCACCGAAATAGACGGTTAAAACGTACAAGGTAGTATCCGTGCTTCCCTGCATCGTAGAGGCAAGTCGGCCGAGCATGGAGTCGGGACCGTACTGGGCGATCAGGTCTGTCGCAATCGCAAGCGATCCTGTACCGGTCAAAGGCCGCAGCAGAGCGAGCGGCACAATCTCTTCCGGTACATGCAGAAGAGTGAGCAGCGGTCTGAACAGCTGCAGCATCATGTCAAGCGCGCCTGATTGGCGAAACATGGTTATCGCCACCATCATCGCGATCAGGTGAGGAAGTATTCTGATGGTCGTGCCGAAACCGCCTTTCGCTCCGTCGACAAACGTCTCGTACACGGGTACCCGTTTGCTCCAGCCATAGATCAGAATAAAGGATATGATGACGGGTATGGCCCAGAGCGAAATGAGTGACACCCATTGATACATGACGATCCCTCCTTGTTCACCGTCGCTTGCCACGTCGGTATCGGTACCAACGATCCAGCAGGAGGGCGAAAATCGTCGCGGAAAAAGAAGCGATCAGCGTCGTGCCGACGATTTCCACGGGGTTGGCGGAACCGTACTGCATGCGGATGGCGATCATGGTGGTCGGGATGAGCGTAATACTGGCCGTATTGATCGCCAGCAGGGTGCACATCGCAGGAGAGGCCACCTGTTTGTCGGGATTCAGCTTCTGCAGTTCTTCCATCGCTTTCAGTCCCATCGGCGTTGCGGCGTTACCCAGCCCCAGCAGATTGGCGCTCATGTTCGACATGATGTAGCCGAGGGCTGGATGGCCTTTGGGCACGTCGGGAAACAACCGGTGAATAAAGGGAGACAGGGCTCGGGCCAAGAGCTCCAAAAGGCCTGCCTTTTCCGCAACACGCATCAGCCCCATCCAGAAAGCGAGGACGCTCAACAAGCCGAAGCACACCGTTACCCCTGTCTTTGCCCCTTCAAAAGCAGCCTGATTGATGACTTCCAACCGTCCATTGGTTGCTGCAACCACGATACTGATAACAATCAGAGCGAGCCAGATGACGTTAAGCATGCCACATTCCTCCCGCCATGATGTGCCACAGCAGATCCCAGAAGGTGTATAGTCCCCTCTTCGTCGGATTGGACGCTGGTACGGCTGCCTGTACGGTCAGCGGTATGCTGCCAATCAGTTGCCGTTCGAGGTACACTTGCAAGAAGCCAACATGCTTCCCCATCATGTCTTCTGTTACCTGAGGTTTCAGCAGATGGACACTGGTACGAAGCTTGCTCTCCTCTCCCGCCTTAAGCGGATAGGAAAAGTCATTCATCGCAATCAGCTGAAAATCGGCGGCCGCAGTGGAAATGGCGGCTGACGCATTCACGGTCTGCCCTTTTTCCACAACTATTGTCACCTTAAATTGCTGAAAACCCCAATCCATCAAACTCATGGAGTCGTTCCAATCGTCAGGTGCGTTCAGTGTGATTGCCGCCAGCTGTCGGCCGTCCCGTGTAGCCGATGAAGCGAGGCATCGTTTCGCCAGCTTTGTGTAGCCGGTTTTCACGCCGTCTGCTCCCTTGTACAAATGGAGCATCTTGTTCTTGTTTTGCAGCCGCCGGTCCCAGTTCTCGCCTTCCCATGAAATGTTTTTCACCTTTGTGGCAACGATTTGCTGAAACACCGGATTTTTCAACGCATAGGCGGACAGTTTGACCATATCCTCCGCTGTCGAATAATGCATGTTGCTCTCATCGAGCCCGTGCGGATTGGTAAAGTTGGTATGAGTCATGCCGATCAGGTCTGCTTTTTCATTCATCATGTACACAAAGCCGGGCAGAGAGCCGCCTACATGGTGCGCGATCGCCACGGCGGCGTCGTTGCCGGAGCGGAGCATCAAGCCGTACAGCAGTTCTTCGAGTGTGAGCTTTTCACCTCGCTTCAGGTAGATGGACGATCCTTCCACTCCCACTGCTTCCGGGGGGACCGTCACTACGTCCTTCAAGGTAGCCGATTCGATGGCGACAATCGCCGTCATGGTTTTCGTCAGACTGGCAATGCGCATTTTCTTGCCGCCGTTCTTCTGGTATAAAATCCGGCCGCTCGCGACATCGATCAAGGCTGCCGCCTCCGCGGATAGACCCGGAGGTGCAGAAGCTGCTTCCGCTGTGCCCCCAGACGGAATAAACAGCGCCTGGAAAAATAGAAAAACGACGAGTACGCCGGATAGTTGGCTCCGATACTTCATAACGTCCTCCCCAGTCTTCAGGATCACCGTGGTTTGTACAAGTATATGGGGACGAGTCGTTTGATAGTACCGCAAACTGCAGGGCGGCGGCTAGTCGTTTGCAGGTTCGGTGGTTTTGGCAAACAGGACGGATGCTTCCATCCTCGCCTCTTCGATGTTCAGATTGACGGGCGGTTCGGGCAGATCATCCAATTGTCTCAGCCCAAAATGTTCCAAAAACTCTTTTGTCGTGGCATATAGAATGGGACGCCCGACCCCCTCTGCTCTTCCCGCTTCGCGGATCAACTGCTTGGAAAGCAGGGTGTTCAGCGCCTTTTCACACTTCACTCCGCGGATTTCTTCAATCTCCGAGCGAGTGATTGGCTGTTTGTAGGCGATGATTGCCAGCGTCTCCAGTGCAGCCTGCGACAATGTGGATTGAGTGGGCGAAGAAGCCAGCTTTTCAAAATACGGAACGTGCTCGGGAAGCGTCGTAAACTGATACGCCCTGGCTACTTCGACAATTTGAATCCCTCTGCCGCTGCGACGGAAATCGGCTTTCATGTCTTCGATCAAATCGACGACCGTATCTTCGGGCACCTCAATGATTTCGCCAATCTGCTTGGCATCGATTCCTTCATCGCCTGAGATGAACAACAAGCCCTCGATGACGCCTTTCAGCTTGTCATAGTCCATCGGAATGAGCTCCTTTCGCCGTGTTTTCACATATCATGATGTCTTGAAACAGCTGATTCTGGATGCACGTAATATGTTTTGCCTTCATCAGTTCCAGCAGCGCCAGAAAAGTGGTGACGATCTCCGTCCGTGACGCGTTGGCGGAAAACAGCTGAAAAAAGCGGATCATGCCGCCGCCTACCTTCAGCAGCTGCCGGATTTCCTGCATCCTGTCCTTGATGGACACTTCGTCGCGGGACACCTTGGCCAGCGGCTCCTTCTCCTTGATCCGCGTCACCAGCTTTTCCAGTGCCGTAATGAGATCATAAACGGTGACGTCTTTGATCGTTTGCTCCTCTTCACGCACGTATGGGGTCAGGTCCTCAGCCGGCCGGGTAAACACCTGGTTGCGGCCGACTTCCATCTCCCGCAGTTGTTCCGCAAGCAGCTTGTACCGTTTGTACTCAAGCAGCCGCTGAACCAGCTCTTCGCGCGGGTCCACTTCCTCCACATCCATATCAAACAGCGGTTGAAAGACCTGCTCTTCCTTTTTTGGCAGAAGCATCTTGCTTTTGATGGACAGAAGCGTTGCCGCCATCACCACGAACTCGCTTGCCACATCGAGCTGCAGCTGCTGCATGGTGTCGATGGTAGCCAGATACTGCTCGGTAATTTCGGCCACGGGGATGTCGTAGATGTCCACCTCCGCCTTGTCAATCAAATGCAGCAACAGGTCAAGAGGGCCCTCAAACGAATCCAGTTTAATGCTGTATGACACAAGTTCTCCCTCGTTTCCCTATTAAAACAGCGATAGAATGAACAGAGCCAACTCTTGAATGCTTGTCAGCAGCAGTGCGAGCGGGAAACCAAGCAAAACCCCGCTGATTCCCGGGATAAAGATCAGCAGAAGCAAAAGCCACGGGCCATAGATCTCAAGCTTGTAGAAAAAACCGTCCCACCGTCGGGGCGAAAGGAAACGAAAGATTTTTGAGCCGTCCAACGGATGAATGGGGAGCAGATTGAAAATGAACAAAGCGCAGTTGATCAGCACGCTGAAGCGAAGAGTCAGGATGATCGCTTCCGCCGCTTTTTCGTTCATACCGGCAAGAATCCCGGAATGTGCGACTGCGTAGAACATAACGGCAAAAACAATGGCCAAAATCAGATTCACGAAAGGGCCCGCTGCAGACACGTAGACCATTCCAAGTCGTTTGTTGCCGCGAAAGCGCAGCGGGTTGACCGGCACCGGTTTGGCCCAACCAAACGGCCCGAACAAAATCAAGATCAATCCAAACGGGTCAATGTGGGGAATTGGGTTAATCGTGAGGCGTCCTTCCTGTTTTGCCGTGTCGTCCCCCAGCTTCCACGCGGCGTATGCGTGTGCCCATTCGTGCAGGGAAAAGGCGATGACGAACGCAATGACGCGAAACGGCACCGTCGCCCAGTCAAAGTGAAAAAAGTTCTCCATTCCGTCCTCCTGAGTGAAAAAATTGCTATCTATTAGCATACCAAGAGAGGCAGGGGGTTACAAGACTCGCCTACGCCCAATGCCTTAAAACCCTCGTTGGATCTGTGCAAGAAAAAACACCGGCGTTGACGCCAGTGCTTGGTTGCAGCTTGTCTATTCGTTCACGACTTCCACTTTTGCCATTTTGTCACCTTGCTTGATGGCGTCGACGTGCTCCATGCCTTGTGTTACGCGGCCGAACACGGTATGCACGCCGTCGAGATGAGGGAACGCGTCATAGCAAATGAAAAACTGGCTGCCGCCTGTGTCCTTGCCTGCGTGCGCCATGGAGAGGGAACCGCGCAGATGCTTGTGCGGGTTGCCTGCTGTTTCACATTTGATCGTGTAGCCCGGACCGCCAGTGCCGGTGCCGTACGGGCAGCCTCCCTGCGCCACAAAGCCAGGAATCACGCGGTGGAACGTCAAGCCGTTGTAAAAGCCTTCATTCGCCAGTTTTTCAAAGTTGGCTACGGTTCCAGGAGCTTCGTTTTCAAACAGTTCCAGCTCGATTTGATTCCCGTTTTCCATGGTAATGCGTGCTTTTTTCATGTTCGTTACCTCCATACCTTTACAATTGAACCTTCCCATTTTACCATTTCAAAACGGGTGCGTCCATTACACCTTTCTATACGAGAGAACCGGTTGAAAGATGTATGTCTGATTCCCGATGCCTGATGAAGTTACCGCAATGATTGAGTCCGTGCAGGCAGCAGATCCTGTCTGATCACATCAGCCAGACTCTCCCGCTTGACCACCAGCTCTGCCTCCCCATTTTTTACAAAAACAACAGCTGGGCGCGCAATTCGGTTGTAATTGTTGGACATCGCATAACCGTAGGCACCTGTGCAAGATACGGCGAGAATATCACCCGGGCTGGTCTGCGGAAGCGCGACATCCCAGATCAGCATGTCTCCAGACTCACAGCACTTGCCGGCGATTGACACCACATCGTCAGCAGGTTCATTCATCTTGTTGGCGATGGCGGCCTCATACCGGGCTTGATAAAGAGCGGGACGCAGATTGTCCGTCATGCCTCCGTCCACAGCCAGATACTTGCGCACGTTGGGAATCTCCTTGGTCGATCCAACCCGATACAAGGTCGTGCCTGCATCTCCCACGATACTTCGGCCCGGTTCAATCCACAGTTCCGGCAGCGGGAGGTTGCGGGCAGTCCATTCATCCCGCACGGCTGACGTGATCGTCCGCACATACGCCTCAGGCGGCAACGGAGTATCGCCCTCCACGTAGCGAATGCCGAAACCGCCGCCGACGTTTAGCACCTCCGGGACGAAACCCGTCTCTTTTTTCGCTTCTTCCAGCAGCTCAGCCAGCCGCTTGACTGCAATCAAAAAGCCGTCTGTCTCAAAAATTTGCGATCCGATATGGCTGTGCACCCCAAGAAGGTGAAGAGAGCTGCTTTTATGCGCAAGCGTGATCGCCTGGAGCGCCTGTCCGCTCATCACATCAAATCCGAACTTGGAGTCCTGTTGACCTGTTGAGATGTATTCATGGGTATGCGCTTCCACTCCAGGTGTCACACGCAGCAGAACTGCAACGGTCTGGCCCCGCTCTTCCCCCAACTGCTCCAGCAGGGCAAGTTCATAGAAGTTGTCGACGACGAAGCAGCCAATGTGCGCATCCAACGCCATGGTGATTTCCTCCACCGA
>NZ_JBIYSM020000004.1:0-28185 GCF_044759095.2 Brevibacillus soli | reverse complement strand
GACCACGTCAAGTGACAGCCCCTCTTCTTCCACCAGCTTGCACATTGCCATGGTACAAAACGCCTTGCTCGCGTACGCTACCTGAAACGCAAAACCGGAATCGCGAAACGCCTGCATAAACGCGCGGCATTTGCGGCGGATCTGCTCTTCATCATATACGTACAACGGTGTGCCGTACTGGGCAGCCAGCCTGGTTACATCACAGCCGCCGATCTCCAGATGTCCCAGCTCGTTCACCCTACTCGTCCCATGTAAAAACATCTCACTATTTCCTCCCCAGTCTCCAATCGCATCTGATATATGGTATATAGAAAGGCAACTGACCGGTAAGTCAGTTGCCAAAACGCCTTTTTTTCTTTGCTTCATTCTTCTTCAATTTACTATAATAAAGCGGTTTTGACAATGGGTTATTGCCGGTAGGGATTCTGCGGTTTGACAATGCTTGGGCGCTTGTTTTTCATGGGGACTGCCATACGGATAAAGACGTCTTTCATCGCCTTGTAGTTGAACGGGATAAACGGCCACAAATAGGGCGTTCCCAATGAACGAGTGATGGCCAATCCAACCAGGACGACCGTGATCCCCAGCATAAAACCGGTGACGCCGAAAATTCCTGCCATGATCAGAAGAAAATAGCGAACCAGCCGGTTCGCGTTGCCAAGTTCGTAGCTGGGGGTGGCGAACATCCCTACCGCGGCAACTGCCAGATACAAAATGACTTCCGGGGCGAACAATCCTACTTTAATGGCCACTTCCCCCACCAATATGGCCGCCAAGAGACCCATCGCAACCGTCAGAGGCTGCGGGGTATGGATGGCGGCCATCCGCATGAGATCCAACCCCAGCTCCGCGAGTAAAAATTGACCCAATAGCGGTATGCTCCCTTTCTCTTTAATCCCGATAAAATCGAGGGGTTCCGGGATTAATGAGGGGTGCATCGCCAAAAGTATCCAGAGAGGCAGTAAAAAAATCGAGGCAAAGATGCCGAAAAACCTCACCCATCGCAGGTACACGCCGACCACAGGGGTCTGCCGGTATTCTTCCGCATGCTGCACATGGTGGAAATAAGTAGCGGGAGTAATCATCACACTGGGTGATGTGTCCACGTAGATAAGAACATGCCCTTCCAGGAGATGGATGGCGGCCACGTCCGGCCGTTCCGTGTAACGGACCAGCGGAAACGGGTTGAACGTCTTGCCGATAATAAATTCTTCCACTGATTTTTCGGCCATTGGTATTCCGTCCACCTGAATGTCCTGCAGCTTTTTCTTCAGTTTTCGCACCAATTCAGGGTTGGCCACGTCGTGGAGGTAAGCGATCGCCACATCCGTTTTGGAACGTTCGCCAACCTGCATGACCTCGAACCGCAATCTCTCGTCGCGAATGCGTCGACGCGTCAGTGCCGTATTGATGACCAAGGTCTCGGTAAAGCCGTCGTGGGCTCCGCGCACAACTCTTTCCGTATCCGGTTCCTTCGGTTGTCGGCCTGGGAACATTTTCGCATCGATGATGATGCCCTGCGTCTCTCCGTCGATAATAAGCCCAATTTGGCCTACCAGCAGCTTGTCGATAAATTCATCCGTGGTTTTTACTTTGGCCAACTGAAAGTACGGGATGTATTTGTGGAACAGATGCTCAAAAACGTCGGACAGCATGTCCCGTTCCTTCAGATCATTCAAGTCGCGCAAGATTTGTGTAACAATGTTGCTGTCGGCAAAGCCGTTTATGTAGTACAGCAGCAGTCTGGTACCGCCGATGGCAAGCTCATGCATCCCGACGTCGAATGTTTTGCCAACCCCCAGCTTGTCGTTCAGGTACTCCTTGTTTACCTCAACCTCTTCTGAGATGGGCCGATGTTTCCTGGTATCTGTGGCCATGAGACTCACTCCTTTCCAGTATCCACTTCACTGCTCTCAGGGTAATCGGACAGCCGTAGCGAACATGGTCCTTCCCTTCCATTTTCCCGATATCACCGATGCCGATCACATTGGCTACCTGCAGCGAGTTCAAGATATCCACGGTGTCGCCGTAAATATGATTGTCCAAATCCTTATGGGAGTAACCATCCTTGTCGACCGCTTCCTCTACGATACGCCCCTGGTTGTCTACGGAATACCTGACAGACGTTCCATGCACCCACTTTGTGTTGGAGGCAACGGCAATGGCCCCCAACACCTCGATGTCCGGATGTTTGACCACGTATTCGATGGCCTGCTCTCCCTGCCCTCTGCCGTAATTGCCGTTGTCGTCAAACATCACCAGAACCGGATCGTTAGCCGCCATTTTTATCAGCTGCACCATTTGGCTGCCGGAGAGCGGCGTAGGGTTTCCGGCAGAAAGGGAGATGCAGCGACCGCCAACTTCCTTCGCGACTGCTTCCACTGCTTTCTGCGCTACATAATCTCCGTCCGTGATCAGGATCACTTTTCGCCGCTGGTTCTCCATCCCGCTCCCCCCGCACTTCATTACCCTTTTGGCTTAAAGACGAGTGAAGCCAAAAAGCCGAAGGCAATCGCTGCGGATATCCCTGCGCTGGGTACTTCAAAAATACCTGTCACAACGCCGATGATGCCGTGTTTCTCCGCTTCGGCAATGGCCCCGTGATACAAGGAATGACCAAAACTGGTAATTGGTACCGTGGCACCGGCCCCGGCGAACTCAATGAACTTGTCGTAGACCCCGATAAAATCAAGGACCACTCCGGAAACCACCAACGTACTCATCACGTGAGCGGGGGTCAGCTTCCCTACGTCCATCAGCAATTGACCGAAGACGCAAATCAGACCTCCGACCACAAAGGCAATCACGTACTCCATTACATTTGTCCCCCTTCCAACGCGACAGCGTGGGCAATGCAAGGAATGGAATTCCCTTGCTGGTAACTGACCGGGCTGAGCAACGCGCCAGTGGCACAGACCAGCACCTTTTTCATCAGTCCCTTATTCAACTGATTAATGATGTAGCTGTACGTCACAGCGGCGCTGCAGGCGCATCCGCTTGCACCAGAAAATACTTCCTGGTCAGGCGAATAGATCATTAGCCCGCAGTCGTTGTACACCTTGTCCATGTCGTACCCTTCCGTCTTCATCAGGTCTTTGGTAATCGCATATCCAACAGCCGCCAAATCCCCCGTCACAATCAGATCGTAATCCTGCGGTGTGCGATGCAGATCTTCAAAATGCGTCTTCAAGGTAGATACAGCCGCGGGCGCCATGGCCGCTCCCATGTTAAACGGATCTTTGATTCCCATGTCGATGACTTTGCCGATGGTGGCATAGGTGATACGCGGGCCGTTTCCCCCGAGACCAACGACAGCTGCCCCCGCTCCCGTCACAGTCCACTGGGCACTGGGCGGTTTTTGTCCGCCGTATTCGGTTGGATAGCGGTATTGCCGTTCGGCCGTTGCGTTATGACTGCTGCATGCCGCCACAGCGCGCCGGGCATAGCCTGCATTGACCAGAGCCGCTGCATTCGCGAGGGTAAGCATCGATGCCGAGCAGGCCCCGAACATGCCCATCAACGGGATCGTCAGCATTTCTGCCGTAAAGTTGGCGGTGATGTTTTGGTTCAGCAGGTCCCCAGCAAGAAGGACGTCGATTTCCTGCTCCGCGAGGCTCGCCTTGGCAAGAGCCATGCGTACGGCATCTTCCATGAGCTGCCTTTCAGCCAGTTCCCAAGAATCCTGACCGGCGTACAAGTCGTCATGCACCTTGTCAAAGAAGGCCCCAAGCGGCCCTTCTCCCTCCATCGGACCCACTACCGTCGCAGAGGCTTGAATGCGTACGTCCTCCGTAAAGTTCCAGGTCTGCCGACTTACTCTGCTCCCCACGGTGGCATCCTCCTCAAATCAGATTGAACAGGGTTTTCACGATCCCGGCGATGAATGCGGCAACCACGCCGAACACGATAACGGATCCCGCCAGTTTGAACATGTTCCCCCCTACTCCGAGAACAAAGCCTTCACTTCTATGCTCGATGGCCGCTGAGGCAATAGAGTTGGCAAAACCGGTGACCGGCACAGCCGAACCTGCACCGGCATACTGGCCGATATTGTCATAGATCCCAAGCCCGGTCAGCAGGACAGAGATAAAAATCAAGGTTGCGACGGTTGGATTTCCTGCAGTCTTTTCCGTAAAGTCAAAGAATGTAATATAGAAGTTTTGAATGATCTGGCCCAAAAAGCATATCGTGCCTCCTACCCAAAATGCCCGAATCGAATTTAACAGGACGTTCCGCTTCGGCTCAAATTTGGCAGCGTGTTGCTGATACAGCTGTTTTGTCATCTGCATGTTACCGGACTTGGTCTTGGTAGCCATCCTGCACATTCCTCTCTTTCTGACACATTTCACTGTACGGATATCTTTCCTGTTTCAAAATGGTTCTATGAATAGCGATATTTCCCAGCTATAAGCGGAGAAGGCTTTGAAGCAGGGAACCAAGGATCTTTCCGAAGACCATCGCCATCAAGAGCAGAATCAGACGACCGTCCATATTGAGCCGTTTAGCCAAAATGGGAAAGACGTTAAGGACTTCCGTCATCCCGGCAGCCAACGTTCCGACAAAAACCCCTGCCACCAGCCCCAAGAACGAGGCGGCGACAGGATGAAGGTGAAACGGGAAGGAATAAAAGTCTATTTCCGTAAAAAACAGGACTCCGCTAACCAACGCCCATTCAAACCCTCTCACGTATCGACGGGCATTGGTCAACTGCGTCAGTCTTGGAATGATGTCGAGAACGGTAATAAACGCCACAAATCCGCTGCCAACAGCCAGCCCCCCGCCCAGTCCGATCAGAACCAGCAGTCCATATTGCAAAAGCGTCATGTCTTGGTCCGCTGATTCTCTTTGTTTTCGTTTTGAACGTAGTACTGATCCAGGTTTTGCTGATACAAAAACAGCTCTACTTCCAGGGGACTGGGCTCTTCCGTTATCCGTTTGCGAAAGAGGTGATTGAAAAACAAGATCATCCCCATGCCGATGCCAAGGGAATAGGGAATCTGCAGCCAAAGCGGCTGCTGACTGTTTTTACCGGTTATCAGGTAATAGATTCGTTGATGAACCTGCTGCATGCTTACATCGGTATGAAAGTTCATGATCGCAAGACCGCTTCCGATAAACAGGATGAGCCAGACCAGCGTTACCAGGACCGGGTTGGCCTTTTTTCGCGGATTCATCACTTCCACGATCACCTGTGGCGCGCCCTGCACCTCCAGAGGCACTTCTGGATAAAGCGTCCGCAATTTGCGAATAACCTGCATGATGTCTATGACAATGAAATGGCCGTCTTCGGGTTTTATCTGATAGATCGGCATACGGTTCAGTTCGTCTTCGCGGACTCCGTCCCAGTAGAGCTGGCAGACGTCCCCCAGTGTAATGACGGCACTGGGCTTGACAGACAAACGTTTGCGCAAACGAAGGAATATCGGTTCATTCATCCAGACTTTCCCCCCTTCTTTGCACGGTCGGTTATCAGGTAGTATGCACGGCTGTCAAAGCGAGAATGCGACCTAAACAAAAAACCAGACAGAGCTAATGCTCGATCTGGTCCTTGATCGTTTGCAGGATGCGTTTTTCCAACCGGGATACCTGTACTTGCGAGATCCCCAGCCGCTCCGCTACTTCCGATTGTGTCTGATCCTTGTAATAGCGCAGGTACACGATTAGCTGCTCCCGCTCAGTCAACCGGCTGATGGCGTCTTTCAACGCTATTTTTTCAAACCATTTGTTGACGCCATCATCCGCGATCTGATCAATCAGCGTAATCGGATCACCGTCGTTTTCAAACACGGTCTCGTGAATGGACGACGGAGCCCGGCTCGCTTCCTGCGCAAATACCACTTCTTCCGGCGTGATGCCTACAGCCTCCGCCACCTCCGCGATCGTCGGGGACCGGCCGTAACGCTTGTAGAGCTCATCCTTTGCACGGCGCACCTTGTTTGCTGTTTCTTTCAGAGATCGGCTTACTTTCACCGTTCCATCATCACGAAGAAACCGCTGGATTTCTCCGATGATCATCGGGACGGCATAGGTGGAGAACTTCACATCGTAAGTCAGGTCAAACTTGTCAACCGCCTTCAACAAACCGATACAGCCGATTTGAAACAGGTCGTCTGCTTCGTACCCGCGGTTAATAAAACGCTGAACGACCGACCAGACGAGGCGAATGTTGCTGTTGACAAGAAGTTCGCGGGCTGCGGCGTCACCATTCTGGCTTTTCGCAATCAATTCCTTCACTTGATCATTGGTCAGAAATGGTTGACTTGCGTTTTTGATATCGGCTCCCATAGGCACTACCCCTAATTCTGCATGGCTTTGGAAAGTGAAAGGCGTTTGGTCAGGCGGATTTTCGTCCCTTTGCCAACGGCTGTCGCCACCTCAAGCGAATCCATGAAATTTTCCATAATGGTGAATCCCATCCCTGAACGCTCCAACTCCGGTTTGCTGGTATACAACGGTTGCATGGCCTGCTCGACGTCTTCAATGCCTTTTCCCTCATCCTCGATGAGCAATTCAACCACGCCGTCATCAATCACGACAGAGATGCGGACCACGCCGTTCGGGTCTTCATCGTACCCGTGGATAATCGCGTTGGTAACCGCTTCAGAAACCACTGTCTTGATCTCTTCCATCTCTTCCATGGTGACATCCACCTGCGAGATAAACGACGCGACGGCTACACGAGCAAACGACTCGTTTTGACTGAGAGCAGCGAATTCCACTTTCATGAAATTGCGAGTCATCTTACGCCACCCCCAATACGTTCAGCGCTTCCGCTTCGTTCTCACGAAACTTGATGACCTTGAACAGGCCGGACATTTCAAAAATCCGGTAGATCGTCGGGTTAATGGAGCAGACGACCATTTCTCCTGAACGGGAGGCCACTTGCTTGTAGCGGCCCAGAATCACGCCGATGCCCGAACTGTCCATGAACGCAAGGTCAGTCAGACTCAGTACGATATGACGAATCTGTGGATTGCGTAAAACCTCATCTACCTTGGTACGCAGTTCTTCCGCTGTGTGATGATCCAACTCTCCCTGCAGGCGCACAACCAGTACATCCTGCTTGGTTTCCATGGTGATGCGAAGACTCATAGCTGACACACTCCTTCATCCCGATATCCTTTCTCTTTTTCTTCCCTGTATGTACCAATTCCTGCCAGCCGACAAAAGAACAAAAAAATCGAGCAGCCACACAAATATTCGAGGCAACTCGATTCTTTTCGCGATCTTGGGGTCGGTTAGTAACAAATCAACACGTTTTTGGTGGTTCGCTTGAGAATCTCCCACATGCCTGCTTTTTCAATCGTTTGATCCGGGTACAAGTCAATTCGGTTCACTTCTTTTCCTTCCTTGGTCCGAATGAAGATGTGCCCGACAACATCATTTTTGCCAAGAGGAGCGTTGGCGGTGCGATTGAGGACCACTTCACGGTTGTACAGTTCCGCCGATTCCCCTTTTTTCATCAGTAAACTGACTGCGTGGGGGGTAACGACGTTTACCTGAGGCAGTTTGCCCTTATCCACTGTCAGTTGCTGAACCACTTCGCCTTTTTTGTAGAGAGGCAAGACTTGATAATGGTTGAACGCGTAGTTGAACAGGGTGGATACCTCGTTGTTCCGCGTCTTCGTATCGGGTTCGCCCATTACCACGGCAATCACCCGCATGTTGTTCCGCTTGGCTGTTGCAGTCAAACAGTATTTGGCTTCAGAAGTGTATCCGGTTTTTAATCCGTCCACGCCTTCGTAAAACCGGACAAGTTTGTTGGTATTGACGAGCCAGAATGGATTGGAGGTATCTTTCCTCAGATAGTCTTGATAACTGCCGGTATACTTGGTGACAATATCGTGCTTCAGCAATTCACGAGACATGATGGCAATATCCAGGGCCGACGAATAATGATTGGGAGCAGGCAAGCCGTTCGAATTGACGAAGTGCGTATGTTTCATGCCGAGCTGCTTGGCTCGTTCGTTCATCCGCGCTACAAATGCTTCCTCCGTGCCTCCCAGATGCTCCGCCATGGCGACCGACGCATCATTACCGGAGGCAATAGCGATGCCCTTGACCATATCTTCCACCGTCATCTCTTCGCCCGGCTGCAAAAAGATCTGGGTACCGCCCATGGATGCAGCCCGCTCGCTCGTGCGTACTTTATCGGTTAGCTTTAGCTCGCCGCGTTCAATCGCTTCCATGATGAGAAGCAGTGTCATGACTTTGGTAATACTGGCGGGCGGAAGTTTTTCGTTCGCATTTTTTTCGTACAGGACGGAACCAGTGTCCGCCTCAACCAGAATCGACGATTTCGCGTGCGGCGCGATGTCTGCCTGGTTTTGGTTCTCGGACGCTGCCATCACCGACGAGGAAAAGAAGGCAAAGCAAGTGATCACGCTCAGGCAAAAACAAAAGGTCCTATTCAAACGCATTCTCTTCCCTCCATTTCATGGTTTTATTCTCACCAACCGGAAAGGAAAATATTCACAATAAAACTCCCTCCTGCAAAAAACAGAAGGGAGTTTTTCTTTCTAGATGACAAAGCGTCCCACGTTCTCCGTCAAGTCGTCGGCCAGCTTTTTCAAATTCTCTACATTCTCACTGATGCGCGCGATGGAATGAAGCTGTTCGTCGATGGTTTGCACTACGCCGCCGATGGAGGCGTTGATCTCGTCCGATGTTGCGGAAAGACGCTGCATCGAAGACGTCACGACTTGATTGCCGGCTGCCATTTCCTCCGATGTGGCAGTCATGGACTCGCTCTGCTCCGCTGCTGACTGGATGTCCGCCACAATGTGTTCGAAGGCAACGCCTACGGATTCGACCGATTTCAAACCGATCCCCACCATGGAAACGATTTCGTCCATATGCTTGCTCATCTCCATGGCTTCGTCATTGATGGAGTGAGCGATGCCGGCGATTTTTTCCGAAAAGATGCTGCTCTCCTCCGCCAGTTTGCGAACTTCACTGGCTACGACCGAGAAGCCGCGACCAGCTTCACCCGCCCGCGCCGCCTCGATCGCAGCGTTTAGCGCAAGGAGGTTCGTCTGGGATGCAATGCTTCTGATCATTTCCACAATGCTTGTAATTTCTCTCGCCCGATCACGCAGGCTGTGCATTTGCAATGCGGTTTGTTCGACTTCGCCGGTAGCCTGTCGTACCGTCTGGATCCCCTCTTTTACAAGACCCATGCCATCCTGTGCGCGTTCGAACGTACGGGAAGTCGCCATCGACGTAGACTCGGCGGCGATCGCTACCTGCTCCACACCTTGGGAGATTTCTGATACCGTCGATGCCGCTGACAAAACCTCCCGTGTCTGCAGGGAAACTTTTTCGGAAATGGCGGAGATGTTCTCCGTAATCAGGTGGATGGCACCCTTGTTTTCCTGGGCAAACAGGGTTAGCTCGTCCGCCGCCTGATTCAACTGGGTCGCTTGTCCCTGAACCAAGCTGATCAGGCTGCGCAACGCAGCAGCCATCTCGTTCATCTTCCGGGCCACCAGACTCAATTCATCGTTACCCTGAACCTTCACTTCTACATTGAAGTTGCCGCCGCCAATTCGCTCCATGTCCTGCGCAATCGAAAACAGCGAATTCCGGATCCGCTTCGCAAACCACCAGATCAGCGCCACGGCAATCCCGATAATCGGCAGACTGAAAAGAGCAAAGTACCAGCCCATGCTGTTTACTTCTCCGTACACTTCCGCAATCGAAGTGGAAAGCACGACATTCCATTTCAAGGATGGAATCGGGGCGAATGCTGCAAATGAATCGGTTCCGTTTTCTTCGTAAAGCAAGCTGTTGCTTTGCTGCTCCGTCATGAGCTTGAGCATCTCTTTGTATTCGCCCTTTTCCGCCAGTTTCAGCTTGTTGTTGTTGGCTGGGTCCTTATGGGCCACGACCAAGCCGTCCGGTTTCACAACAAACGCATAACCATGCTGCATAAACGGAATGGACTCCACTTTTTTCGTTAATTGATCAATGGAAAAACCGACAACCATCAGACGAGAGGTGTCTTCGTTTTTATCCCCAACAGGTGTGGCTATGTACAAAAAGCTTTTTTCTGCATTCGCAACAATCTCCTCGTCGGAGATGACGGCGCTTTTTTTGTTTATCGCATTTTGGAAATACTGTTTTTGCTTGAAGTCTATTTCGTTTCGGCCAGTCAATGAATAAAGAGACTTTCCTGACGAGCTGTCGATCAGGTAGATTTTTGAGATTTCCTTGTGTCCCTGACGAAGCAAGCGGAACTGTTCCATGATCAGGGGTTCCAGCTCTGTCGTCATCACACGTTTGGAAGCCGTCTCCGTCGACGATTTCATAATGCCTTGGATCCATTCCTCCAGGCTGGCACTATGCTGCTCGGCAAGCATTTTCGCCTGTTTGGACGTAATGTCGATCAGTGTTTCTTTGGAAAAGGATACCGCAATAAATTGGAGGGACAAGATAATAACGAGAACAAGTGCAATACCAAATCCAATCATCTTTTTCGCGATGGAGCCGCTGAATAATCCGGAAACGGTACGAAAAGATCCGGCAGCGGACTCCGCGCCCAAACGAATCTTGTTTGGTTTATACTTTGACCAGTTGAGTAAAAAACGAACACCCTTTCGCACGATAACTGCCCCCTTCTGTATGTATACACTCCACAAATTACCAGGAAGAGATCATAGAAAAAATGCCTCAAACGAAAGGTATTTGGGTTTCTCTACCCGATTTTCGAAGAGGCAAAACATTCCTATAAAAAAATTTAAAATAACCCACCCGGCAGTAGCTAGCTCTGCGCCGGGCGGGGCCCCGAATGCTTTCCTAGCGGCTGTATTAGATGGCCATTTTTATAAATTCCTATGTACTAAGAAAGGACCCCCAATCCCTGATCGTTCGGGAGTCCTGTCGTTGATTCTCTTAGTTGTACAAGTGGCAAGCCGCAAAGTGACCCGGTTCGATTTCCTTCCAAACCGGTTCAGCCGCTGCGCACTCCGGCATTGCTTTCGGGCAGCGCGTACGGAAATGGCATCCGCTTGGCGGGTTCATCGGGCTTGGTACGTCCCCCTGCAGAACGATGCGTTCCCGCTTGCGCTCGATTTCCGGATCCGGAATCGGAATGGCGGACAGGAGTGCCTGGGTGTACGGATGGAGCGGCTTCTCGTACAGTTTCTCGCTGTCTGCCAACTCCACCATTTTGCCCAAATACATGACGGCCACGCGGTCAGAGATGTATTTTACCATGGACAGGTCGTGGGCGATGAACATGTAAGTCAGACCCATCTTCTCCTGCAGCTGCTCCAAAAGGTTGACGACCTGCGCTTGAACGGATACGTCCAGAGCGGAAATCGGCTCGTCGCAGACGATGAACTTCGGCTCTACCGCCAGCGCGCGGGCAATCCCGATTCGCTGACGCTGACCGCCTGAGAACTCGTGAGGGAAGCGGTTCATGTGTTCCGGGTTCAAGCTTACCAGTGAGAGCAGCTCCTGGATGCGCTCCTTGCGCTTCTGACCTGATGCCAGACCGTGAATATCCAAAGCCTCGCCGATGATGTCACCCACAGTCATACGCGGGTTGAGAGATGCGTACGGGTCTTGGAAAATCATCTGCATCTTGCGGCGCATTGCCTTCATTTCCTGATTGTTCAGCTTGGTAATGCTTTGACCTTCAAACAGGATATCCCCTGCCGTTGGTTCGTACAGACGGAGGATCGTGCGGCCCGCTGTGGATTTTCCACATCCGGACTCCCCTACTACACCAAGAGTTTCCCCGCGCTTGATCTCAAAGGAAATGTCATTTACCGCTTTCAGTGTATGATCGCCAACGTTGAAGAACTTCTTCAGGTTGCGAACTTCAATTAAGGTGTCACGTTTATCCACTGTGTTCACTCCTCCTTACGATCCTGCGCGGTTTTGCGCCAATGGGTGCTGCAGCCAGCACGCTGCGCGTTGAGTTCGACTGATGTCTTGCAGTTCAGGATCGTACTCCTGGCAGACACGCATCGCCGATTCGCAGCGTGCGGTGAATGCGCAGCCGACTGGCGGGCGAAGCAGGTCAGGCGGTGTCCCGAAGATCGGGGTCAATGGCTCGTCTTTGTTCAAGTCCAGACGCGGAACGGAGCGCAGGAGACCTTTGGTGTAGGGATGCTGCGGGTTGTAGAAGATGTCATCCACCGTTCCCGTTTCAATTACTTTGCCGGCGTACATCACAATGACGCGGTCGCACATCTCAGCTACAACTCCGAGATCGTGAGTAATCAGGATGATGGAAGTGCCCATTTTCTTTTGCAGATCTTTCATCAGGTCCAGAATTTGCGCCTGAATGGTCACGTCGAGCGCCGTGGTCGGCTCGTCGGCGATCAGAAGCTTTGGAGAACAAGCCAACGCGATCGCGATCATGGCGCGTTGACGCATACCGCCGGAGAATTCGTGCGGATATTGGGTCACGCGCTTTTCCGGTTGCGGAATGCCTACGATGTTCAAGAGTTCAATCGCGCGCTCGCGGGCAGCCGCTTTACTCATGTTTTGGTGCTTGATCAGACCTTCCATGATCTGATTGCCGATCGTCATGGTCGGGTTCAGGGAGGTCATCGGGTCTTGGAAGATCATACCGATATCTTTCCCGCGAATGGATTCCATTTCTTTATTGGACTTCGTGACGATGTTCTCGCCGTTGAAGAGGATTTCCCCTTTTTTAATCTGACCAGGAGGCATCGGAATCAGTTTCATCAGGGACTGAGCGGTAACAGACTTGCCGCAGCCGGACTCTCCTACGATTGCAACTGCTTCCCCGCGGTTAACGTGGAAGTTGACACCGCGAACCGCCTTTACTTCCCCCGCATAGGTGTGGAAGGAGACATGTAAATCTTTGACTTCAAGAATGCGTTCCATTATGATGATCCCTCCTATTTCCGCAAGCGTGGGTCTACGGCGTCACGCAGACCGTCACCGAACAAGTTAAAGGCCAACATGGTGATGGAGATGAAGATAGCCGGGAACATCAGACGCCATGGGAAGTATTTCATTGCCGGCAAACCTTCGGCCGACATGGTGCCCCAGGACGCGATCGGTGCTGCTACCCCCAATCCGATGAAGGACAGGAAGGACTCGGTAAAGATCGCTGTCGGTACGGTCAAGCTCAGGGTAACGATGATTGGACCCAATGCGTTTGGAACCAGGTGTTTGAAGATAAGACGGCTGTTATCCGCACCAAGGGAGCGAGCCGCAAGCACGAACTCCTGCGCTTTCAGCTGCATGATTTGACCGCGGACAATCCGCGCCATCCCAATCCACCCCGTTATGGTCAAGGCGACGATAATCGTGCCGACCCCGGGCTCCATGACAACCATCAACAAGATGACCACAAGCAGGTACGGAATCGCGAAGAGAATATCCGCAATTCGCATCATGATTTCGTCAATTTTACCGCCGTAGAAGCCGGCGATTCCGCCCCAGATTACACCGACGATCAAGTCGATGAAGGCTGCGGCAAAGCCTACTTCCAACGAGATGCGAGCACCGTACCAGATGCGCACAAAAACGTCGCGGCCAAGGTCGTCTGTTCCAAACCAGTGTTCGGCAGACGGCTTTTTGTTTTTACCCGACAGGTCTGTCGTGAAATAGTCATTGGAGCTAATCATCGGTATAAAGATCGCACATGCGACCAGTACCAGGATGAAAATCATGGAAGCCATGGCGACTTTATTGTTTTTCAGACGGCGCCATACGTCCGCCCAGAAGGAAAGGCTGGGGCGCTTGATTTCTTCCGCCTGGCGCAGGTCCATCGATATCGGTTCAAAATGTTCTTTTGTCAGTTGCATCTTTTCATTACTCCTTTCCTGTGTCTGCCAACTTAATCCGCGGGTCAATGAGTGTGTAGGCTACGTCCACGAGCAGGATCATTACGACCAAGAAAATGGAGTAGAAGACCGTTGTACCCATGATCACGGTATAGTCACGGTTCGTGATGGAAAGTACAAATTCACGGCCCAGACCAGGAATACCGAAAATGCGCTCAATGACGAATGCACCAGTCAAGATGTTCGCAATAAGCGGACCCAGATACGTGATAACCGGGAGCAGCGCATTGCGGATCGCGTGCTTCACGGTCGTTGTGAACGTGCTGAGACCTTTTGCCTTCGCCGTTTTAATGTAATCCTGACTGAGAACCTCCAGCATGTTGGAACGGGTCAGACGGGCGATAAACGCAAGCGGCAGTGCAGCCAGGGCAAAGGACGGCAATACTGTATATTCAAAGGACTCCCACTTCGCAATCGGGAAGAGTCCCCACTTGATTGCAAAGAAATATTGGTAGAATGATGCCAAAATAAATCCAGGTACGGACAATCCGAGAACGGCAATCACCATGGCGGAATAGTCCTGCCATTTGTTATGCTTCAGAGCAGCCACTACTCCAAGTGTAATACCGCCGAACAAGGCGATGGCCAATGCCTGCAAACCGAGGTGTGCGGATACCGGGAAGCCGCGGTTGATCATGTCGTTAACCGTGGAGGATTTCTCCGTAAAGGAAGGTCCCAGATCCCACGTGATAACCCCTTTCAGATAATCAATGTACTGCTGGTGAACCGGCTTGTCCAAGCCGTATTTCGCTTCCAGCGCAGCCTTAATTTCGTCAGGAACATTTTTTTCCGAAGTGAACGGGCCACCCGGAACAGCTTTCATGATGAAGAATGTTGCCGTTACGATCAAAAAGAGCGAGATGGTCATAAACAAGATGCGCTTACCAAGATAACGGATCAATTTTCTTACCTCCTTGTTCAAAATTGGTTGCTTTCACGTCCCACCTTTACACTGCGATCATGAGGAACCACAGTACAAAAATCGGCAGTGTAATTAAATAACCCAGACAGCTTGTATCTCTTGCGGCATTTTCTCTCTCTTTTTCTTTTGTGTGCGGCTTCTGGCCGCACTTTTTGTCTATTGGATATCCTGCAAAAGTTAAGGTATATGGACGTCCATATACCTTAACGTTGCAGAGCCATTCCCAAATTTCAGTCTATTCCATTCAAGAATTGGTTCATCAAATCTTACTCAATATACGCCCATTTATAGTCTACGAAGCCCAGACCATCCAGGATCACGCCTTTGACGTTATCCTTCTTCACGTAGGATTGCGTATAGAAGTAAATCGGTGCGATCGGCATTTCGTCCATGAGGATTGCTTCAGCTTGAGCCAGGATCTCCTTGCGCTTCGCAGGATCGGATTCAAGCGCGGACTTGTTCAACAGTTCCTTGTATTGAGCGTTTTCCCAACGGGTATCGTTGTTTCCGCCGTCTTTGTCCTTGTAGAGCTCCAGGAAGTTGATCGGATCGTTGAAGTCACCCAGCCAGCCCATACGGCCGATTTGGAACTTTCCTTGATGCATATCTTCGAGGTAGACTTTCCACTCTTTGTTCTCCAGTTTCACGTCTACGCCGAGAGATTTCTTCCATTGGTCCTGGATCGCTTCTGCGATCTTCTTGTGACCTTCGGAAGTATTGTAGGAAAGCGTGATCGGCGGCAGTTTGGAAATGCCCAGTTCCTTCATTCCTTCTGCCAGCAGCTTCTTCGCGGTTTCCACGTCGTTGTCCTTGAAGTAGCCGTCTGGTTTCAGAGCCATGGAAGGAGGTACAGCACCCATCGCCGGCTGTTGGTTGGTTTGGGTGATGTTGTCAATAATGGACTGACGGTTGATCGCGTATGCAAATGCCTTGCGGATCTTCACGTTGTTGAACGGCGCTTGTTCCACGTTGAATTTGTACCAGTACGTACCCGCGATCGGTTGAGTGATCAATTTACCGGCATCTTTTAGAGTAGCTCTCGCGTCAGTTGGAATATCGCTGAGAGGAGCACCGGCCCAGTCGAGTTCACCATTTTCAAACATGGAAAGCTCTGTGTTCTCGTCTTCTACCATGGAGAATTCGATGCGGTCCAGTTTCACCGCGTCCTTATCCCAGTAGTTGTCGTTTTTCACAAGAACCAGCTTGCTCTTGTGCTCCCAGGACTCCATTTTGAACGGACCGTTACCCACGTGGGTTTTCGCTTCCGAAGCCCATTTCGGATCAGCCTCTACTACCTTTTTGTTCACTGGGTAATAGGTGTAGAACGCTGTCAGCTCCAGGAAGTAAGGAGTCGGGTTCTCAAGAGTAACTTGGAGTGTTTTATCGTCGAGTGCCTTGACACCAACGTCATCAAGTTTGGCTTCGCCTTTGTTCGCTTTTTCTGCGTTTTTAATATAGTAGAGCTGGTAAGCGTAGTTCGATGCGGTCTTCGGATCGAGGACACGCTTCCAGGCAAATTCGAAGTCGTGAGCCGTTACCGGATCACCGTTGCTCCATTTCGCATCGCGAATCTTGAAGGTATAGGTGAGCAGGTCAGAAGAAACTTCGACTTTTTCGGCAGCAGATTCATGCGGTTTGCCGTCCTCACCGGTACGAGTCAGACCGTCAAACGTAGCACGAACGATTGCGCCGGAAGTGGAGTCTTCAGCCAGACCGGGGTCAGCCGTCGGCGGCTCGGAGTGCAGGTTCAGTTTCAGAACCGCAGGCTCTTTCTTTGCAGGCTCAGCTGCAGGCGTTTGGGTTTGTGAAGTGTTGTTTTGTGCCGGCGCCGCTTGTTGTCCGCCGCCGCAACCTGCAAGGGCTGCTCCAAGTACTGCTACAGAACTCACTAATGCAAATACGCTCTTTTTCAACGCAATAACCCCCAATACATTTTCTTTTGTCTTTTGTCTTTTTTCTGAAAAAAACGAACAAGCGCGAAGCAACATGACTTAGTTAGAAGGCATCAACCCCTTTCAAGGTACGGCAACCTCGTCATCGCGAACGAAGGAGAAGGAATCTTTGTATTGCTTCAATTCCAGCGACACATCGGCTGCCAGGATTCCTTCAATCTGTGAGAGGCGTTCGTTGACGAAGGTGATTAATTCATCGTTGTTATGAAAGCACGCCTGAATGATCAAGTCGTGTCTTCCGCTGAATGCACCCACAAACCTCACTTCCGGAAACTTGCTCAGTTCTTCGGCGACATTGTTTTGCAAACCCAGTTTGGTCGTCAATCCAATGATTGCCTGCACATGCAAGCCCAGCTTGTCGGGATCGGGGTGAATGACGAATTGGAACACACCATCTTGCAACAGACGGGTGATACGGGATCGGATGGTGCCTTCGCTTAACCCAAGTTGATGAGCAATTTCGGTGTATGGGGTTCTGCCGTCTTCCTGAAGAATTTGCAGGATCTGCTTATCAACATGGTCGATTTTCCTCAAGCCTACCACTCCATTATTTTATCGACAGGAAAATAGTACAGGTAAACTTCGATTTTTAACAATGATTGTACAGTTTTTTACGAAATTCGCAAAAAACCTTAACATTCTGCCTGTCACATTAAAAATATACGGAAATGATAGCGGTGTCAACGAAATTTGACAAGTAGAATTATAAAAAATTATAAAGTCAATCCAAACAATCAATATTTTTTTATAAATATTATTACTACCACGTTTCAATTTCATTAAAACATTTTGGATAGAAAAAGCAATTAAAAATGACACTCCCAACGTTTTCCGTGTCCGTCAGCTGCTACGCTCGGATTTATGAAAAACCGGTCGACTTGAGAGTCAACCGGTTCTTCGTCATCCGTATTACCCGATGATGTTGTAGATCAGCGGACAAAGAGCCACAGCCGTTTCGGAATAGGAGAACGCCTCCTTCAGTTCTCGCTTCGCCTGTTCCAGCAGGCGCTCGTCGTTGGCGTAAATCGTCGCCAACGGCTCCCCTTCCCTGACTGGTTCGCCCGACTTTTTGTGCAGGATGATCCCCACTGCCAGATCGATCGGCATTTCTTTCGTTAAACGCCCGGCTCCCAGCACGACGGAAGCGTGGCCAACCATCTCCGCATCGATACCACAGAGGTAGCCTGACTGTTGGGCGGTAAGTTCCCAGGCCAGCTTCGCCTTTGGCAGGCGACTTGGTTCGTACACGTCCCGTTCGTCCCCGCCCTGGGCTTTTACCATCTGGGCCAGCTTTTCGACCGCTTTCCCCGACCGCATGATCTCTTCCAGTTTGGTACGTCCCTCGGAGACCTCAGAGACAAGCCCGCCCAATACGAGCATGTGCGCTCCGATCGTCAACGCCAGCTCGGTCAAATCCTCCGGTCCGTTGCCGGATAGGGTCTCGATCGCTTCCTTCACTTCCAGCGCATTTCCGATCGCCCTTCCAAGCGGCTGGTTCATGTCGCTGATGACAGCCACCGTTTTCCGCCCAACCTGTCCCCCGATCTCCACCATGGTCCGGGCGAGCGCTTCCGCCTGCTCCTGCGTCTTCATGAACGCGCCTTTGCCCACTTTCACATCAAGCAAAATCGCGTCTGCTCCCGCAGCAATCTTCTTCGACATGATCGAGCTGGCAATCAACGGCACGGCTTCTACCGTGGCCGTCACGTCACGAAGCGCATACAGCTTTTTGTCCGCCGGCGTCAAATTACCGGACTGTCCGATAACAGACACGCCGATGTCGCGTACCTGCTGCAAAAACTGCTCGCGGGTTCGCTCCGCCTGGAATCCGGCAAAGGACTCCAGCTTGTCGATGGTACCGCCGGAGTGACCCAAGCCGCGTCCGGACATTTTGGCCACAGGAATGCCGGAAGCCGCCACCAATGGGGCAACCACGAGCGTTGTTTTGTCCCCCACTCCCCCTGTACTGTGCTTATCCACCTTGATTCCGGGGATGGAGCTTAAATCAAGCTGCTCTCCCGAACCTGCCATGGCCATGGTCAAGTCAGCCGTCTCCCGGGAAGACATGCCGCGAAACAGGACGGCCATCGCCCACGCGGACATTTGATAGTCCGGAATGCTGCCGTCCGTATAACCTTTGACCAAAAACTGAATTTCTTCTGTGGTCAGTTCATAACCATCCCGCTTTTTCGCAATGATATCCACCATTCGCATGGCGCTGCACCCCCCTCCTACAGCTTGGCGACGATACCGTGAATCAGCGTGAGAAACTGCGTCTTCACTTTTTCTGTCGTCTCCATTACTTCTTCATGAGAGAGCGGCTGTTCCAAAATGCCGGCCGCCATGTTGCTGATGCAGGAGATCCCCAGAACGTTCAGGTTCATGTGGCGGGCGACGATTACTTCCGGTACGGTCGACATGCCGACAGCGTCTCCGCCGAGGATTCGCAGCATGCGGATTTCCGCCGGTGTTTCGTAGCTGGGACCCAACAATCCCACATAGACCCCTTCCTGCAGTTGAATGCCTTGTTCGCTTGCCACCTCTTTGGCCAAAGCGCGCAACCGCTTCGAATACGCCTCCGACATGTCAGGAAAACGCACACCCAGGGTTTCGTCGTTCGGCCCGATCAGCGGGTTGCGGAACGTCATGTTGATGTGGTCGCGGATCAGCATCAGATCGCCCGGACGGTAGCTTTCATTGATGCCGCCGGCTGCGTTGGTTACGAGAATCGTATCTACACCAAGCGCTTTCATGACGCGAATCGGGAAGGTTACGGCATCGAGGCCGTGTCCTTCGTAATAGTGGAACCGGCCTTGCATGGCCACCACCTGTTTTCCTTCCAGCTTCCCGATCACCAGCTGTCCTTTGTGTCCGACGACAGTCGAAACGGTAAATCCGGGAATCTCCTGATACGGAATGATGACCGGCTGTTCGATATCATCCGCCAGTACTCCCAGACCGGAGCCGAGCACCAGCCCCAGTGTCGGTTTTTCCTTCAATTTGGGCTCAATATAAGAGACTGCCTCATGAATATTCATGTTAAGCTCACCCTACCTTTTTATAACTTGGCCAGAAAGCTCTCGCCGATATCCGGCAGCTTGACGTCAAAGTTGTCCGCGATGGTTGCCCCCACATCCGCAAACGTGCCGCGCACCCCCAGGCCGGTTCCCTTATGGAGTCCTTTGTATGTGACCAGGAGCGGAACGTACTCGCGCGTGTGATCTGTCCCGTGGTGTACGGGATCATTGCCGTGGTCTGCCGTTATCATCAACAGGTCGCCGTCTCGAAGCGCGTCAAGCAATTCCGGCAAGCGTGCATCAAACTCCATGAGAGCACGGCCGTATCCTTCAGGATCGCGGCGATGACCGTACTTGGCATCAAAATCCACCAGGTTGACAAAGCTTAGCCCCTTAAACTCTTCCTTCATCGTGCCGAGAAGTTGGTCAACCCCGTCCATGTTGTCTTTGGTGCGAATGGACCGGGTAATCCCCTCATCCGCATAGATGTCGCTGATTTTCCCGATGGCGATGGTCTTTAAACCGGCTTCCTGCAATCGGTTCATGACCGTCGGAGCAAAAGGCTTCACGGAATAGTCGTGCCGGTTCGCCGTCCGAACGAACTCGCCTGGCTTGCCGACAAACGGGCGGGCGATCACGCGGGTTACGGCGAATTCATCGCGCAGCGTCAGCTCACGGGCCACCTCGCAGATCCGATACAGTTCGTTGAGCGGTACGACTTCCTCATGCGCAGCCACCTGGAATACGCTGTCCGCCGATGTATACACGATAACCGAGCCGGTGCGCATGTGTTCTTCACCCAGCTCGTCGAGAATTTCCGTTCCGGAGGCAACCTTGTTCCCCAGCACTTTCCGGCCGATGCGGCGTTCGAACTCCTCGATCAGCTCTGCCGGAAAACCTTCCGGATACGTGCGAAACGGCGTAGAGACATGCAGGCCCATAATTTCCCAGTGTCCGGTGGTCGTATCCTTTCCGATGGAGATTTCCTTCATTTTGCCCCAGTGCGCCTTCGGGTTGACAGCCGGTTCGATGTTGGCGAGCGGTGCGATATTGCCCAGACCGAGTGCCTGCAGGTTGGGCAGAGCGAAACCTTTTACCCGCTCAGCGATATGTCCCAGCGTATGAGCTCCTTCGTCGTTGAACTGTGCCGCATCGGGCAGTTCTCCGATCCCTACACTGTCCAATACAATAAGAAAAATACGGGAGAAACGCGGCAAATGAAACGCCTCCTACTACCAAGTATTTATGTGGTCTGACGTCAGACCTATTTCGAAAAAAGAGAGACTACGCTCTCGGATGTGTCTTCGCATAAATGTCTTTTATGCGTGTGCGAGTCACGTGCGTGTAGATCTGGGTTGTGGAAATATCCGCATGCCCCAGCATCTCCTGAACGGACCGAAGATCGGCCCCGTTTTCCAGCAAATGCGTTGCAAAGGAGTGGCGCAGCGTATGGGGTGTAATCTCGGTTCGGATGTTTGCCTTCTGGGCGTAACGCTTGATGATCTTCCAGAAACCTTGCCGGGTGATCTGTTTTCCCAAGTGATTCAGGAACAGCGCCCTTTCGCCAGCCTCTTTCAAAAGGCGCGGGCGACCGACATGTATGTATTGACGCACGATTTGAATGGCAACGGAGCCAAGCGGAATGATCCGCTCCTTGGAGCCTTTCCCCATGCATTTGACGAAACCCATCTCCAAATTGACGTCCCCGATGTCGAGATTGACCAACTCAGAGACGCGAATGCCTGTTGCATAAAGCAGTTCCAACATCGCTTTGTCACGCAGACCGGCCGGATGCTGGACGGCCGGGCTATCCAGCAGGCGCTCGACCTCTTCGATCGAAAGGACTTTTGGCAGCCGTTTTTCCATTTTGGGTGTCTCCAGATGGATGGAAGGGTCTTTTTCTATATGCTTGTCCCGCACCAGGAATTGATAAAAGGCACGGATGGACGCCATGTTGCGTGAGAGGGTGGCAGTCGCCCGGCCTTTTTTCTGTAAGCTCATCAAGTACCCGATAATCTGCGTTCTCGTGGAGTCCTCAATCTTCGTCACGCCTTGTTCCCGCAGATACGTAGTGTAGGCAACCATGTCTCGCTGGTACGACTCCAGCGTGTTGTGGGAAAGCCCCTTTTCCACAGCGAGAAAATGGATGAATTGATCGATCAGCGTATCCATGAAGTCGTTTCCCCTTCAGGCGAAATGTGTTTTTGTAATCCTTTCCACACCGAAAGGAAAACTCCTCTTTTCCCAGGCAAAAAAGAGGGTTACTCCCCTGTCAGATAAAACAACTGAAGACGGCTGACGTATCCATCCAGGGACTGTGCGGATGGGGTGTTGATCAGCTTTACTACCTTCACTGCGTTGCCGTGCGGTTCACGATAGGGATCTGCGGGCAAAAACTTGTCGGAGAGCAAATTGATGAGCCCGTAGGACAACAGCGTACAGGTAACAAACAGGAGGAAAAACCTCAGCGCCTCCATCACCCGGCGATACGGAACTCCCATGGCTTTCCCCTCCTTGTTTTTACCACCATTATATGCACCTGTCCGCCAATCCATTCAACTACACGGGCATCTCCTGCAGCGCATCCCCCAATGGTACGTACGGAACGTTGAGCGATTTAGCCACTGCCTCGTAGACGACGTGGCCGTTCACAACGTTGACCCCTCTGGCCAGCGCCCGATTTTGGGAGATCGCCGCGCGGTATCCCCTGTTTGCAATTTGCAGGCCGTAGGGTATTGTAACATTGGTCAGGGCGATTGTCGACGTCCGCGGGACTGCTCCCGGCATATTGGCGACGGCATAGTGAACCACGCCGTGCTTTATGTATGTCGGATCGCTGTGCGTCGTAATGCGGTCGATGGTTTCTATGGATCCGCCCTGGTCGATTGCCACGTCCACGATGACGGATCCCGGCATCATCGACTTCACCATGTCCTCGGTCACGAGCCTCGGTGCGCGCGCTCCAGGAATGAGCACGGCTCCAATGAGCAAATCTGCCTCTTTTGCCGCTTGTGCAATATTGAAATGGTTGGACATCAGGGTATGAAGCCGGCCGTGAAACTGGTCATCCAACTCGCGCAAACGGCTGGCGTTGATGTCAATGATGGTAACGTCCGCTCCCAACCCTATCGCCATTTTGGCTGCATTTGTTCCGACGATGCCACCCCCGATGATTACCACCTTGCCCGGAAGCACCCCAGGAACACCGCCCAGTAAAACACCCTTGCCCCCGTGAGGCTTTTCCAGAAACTGCGCGCCGATCTGCACCGACATCCGTCCCGCCACTTCGCTCATCGGCATCAAAAGCGGCAGCGCTCCGTCGTCGGTTTGAATGGTTTCATAGGCAATGGCCACCACTTTTTTTGCGCAAAGATGTTCGGTCAATTCTCGTTCCGGCGCCAGATGCAGGTAGGTAAACAAAATCAGGTTTTCACGGAAATACGGGTACTCATCGGGAAGGGGTTCCTTTACCTTGCAAATCATCTCCGCCTGTCCCCATACCTCTTTTGCAGAGGGGAGAATTTCCGCACCGGCCGCCGTATAATCCTCGTCAGAAAAACCGCTTCCTGCACCCGCCTGCGTCTCCACCAGTACCCGGTGACCCGCTTGCTTGTATGCGCTGACTCCCGCCGGGGTAAGCCCTACCCGGTTTTCGTTGTTTTTGATTTCCTTCGGTACGCCGATCATCATGTTGGGTATGCTCCTCCTGTCTCATCAATTCTTCCTTATGATGCCACAGGTCGACGCAAGGCCATACACGTCGTGGACTGGGAAAACAAAAAACTTCTCCGGCAACAGAGAAGTTTTGTTTACTTGAAATCGTCGATATTCACTTTATCAATGCAACGTTGGCAGATGCCGTAAAACGTCAGACGGTGATCGGTAATGGAAAAGTTGTAAACATTCTTGACCTTCTCTTCTGCTGAAACGAGCAAATCCTCGAAAATCTCATCCACCGTTCCGCAGTTCAGGCAGATCAAATGATGGTGATGGTATTCGGAGTTGTCATCGCGCAAATCGTAGCGGGCAACCCCGTCGCCGAAATTCATTTTATGAATGATCTTCAATTCACTCAAAAGCTCCAACGTCCGATAGACGGTAGCAAGTCCAATTTCCGGGGCTTTCTCTTTCACCAGAAGATACACGTCTTCCGCACTCAGGTGATCCTCTTCGTTCTCCAGCAGAACGCGAACAGTGGCTTCACGTTGTGGTGTCAATTTGTAGTTTTGGGAATGTAACTGTTGCTTGATTTTCTCTAACTTTTCTTCCAACATAATTGCCCCTCCCCGCCTGCATGAAACCTGCTCCTATTATAGTAGAGGGTCGCTTGGGAAGTCAAATACATAAGTTATTACTTGATAATTATTCTTAATTAATCACGTACTGCATCAGCTTGGGTGAGACGAACGTTTCAAACATCGCAGCAACAGTGAGGACGGCGAGCATCATCATCACCAGTACCGTGTAGCTCATGAAGTGAGGGATGATCACATCCCGCTTGGTCATCAGCCTGGTTTTGATCAATCGAAGAGAAAAGGCAATGCCGCTCACCCCGACGATCAGCAGGGCGGGAACGACCAGCATGTTCTGCGGCAGCACGCCCATCAGGGAAAACGTGACCCCCTGCCACTGCAGCTGGTTAACCAAAAAGCCGACGGTAAACCCGACGACGACCCCTTTGAGAAACAGGAGAAGCAGAATCATCGGCAGGCCGATGATCGACAGCCCCAAAATCCACATGATGCCCACCGTTTTTACGTAGTGTCCGAAAGCCTGCTGGAAGTGAATACTCGGTTCAGGTATGCCGTACTGGTCCATATTGTTGAAAAAATACTGCAGAAACACAAGCAGCTCCTGCTTTTGAGACAGAGCCAACGAGTTTACGATGACAGCACCAAAGACGATTCCCATCGTAAACAGTACGATGGTAAACAAAAAAAGCGACTGGTGTTCCCTCAGATAGGTATGGAATGTTTGTCCGAAGCGCGTTCGCACGTGAGCTCGCCTCCCGCTTGGCTGATTACGGTACAGCTTATGCGGACAACTACCAGTCTATGACTGCTCGATGCGACCGTATACACCGGCACCCCCTGCGGATATGGACAGGGCTCCGTGACGAGCCAATACGATGGTACGAGCGATCCGCTCCCCCGCCACTTGAGCCAGATCAGCTTCACTGATGCGGTGCAAAATGTTCATCTCCGTACCAAAAGCGCGATACAGTTTTTCTTTCCCTTTTGGCCCGATCCCCGGAATGAATTCCAGCGGGATTTGCTCAACGTACGGCGGTCGGTGCTTGGGATGTGTACCGGCAGGCGTGTCGGACAGCTGTTCGATGCGCTCCGACACGCCGCGAACCACCCGCTTATACCCGCAGTGCGGACAACGCCCGTTTACGTCGGCAGGCTTGTGGGACTGGCAGTTTTGGCAAGCGGTCTGATGGTATTTGCCCAATCTCGGATGCAGACCATAGTTTACGGTTATCCCTCGCCCGTCTTGTCTCTTCAGTGCCAATAGCCACTCTCTGAAGGATCGCTGCCGCATGGCAATTTTCTGGTACTCCCGCCCGATTTTTCCCAGGGAATGAGCGTCGGAATTGGTTAAAAAGGTCTTGTCGTGCAATTCCATCAACCGGTCCGCCATCTCCGTATTGGCGCTCAATCCCAACTCGACCGCGTCAATCAGCGACGGGTCTGCCACTTCTGCCAGCGAATCGGCGCAGGATCCGTACAGCCCTTTGTGGGGCGTAAAGATATGGGCGGGAACGACCGTACCGCCCAAGGATGCGACTACTTTTTGCAGCTCCCTGGTCGTGCTGGCAATCCGCTGTGAGCTGAGGTGAACATTTTTGCAGCGAGCTGCAAGCCACTCCGTGAAGGACCGCATTTCAGCCAAGTGAGGGAAATAGCAAAGAAAATGGGCCTCTCCTCGTGCTTCTTCCTTGATTTCCACTTCACATCCCAGAATCAGCATGGTCTGTTTGTAAAAAATACCCCCGTCCGGATGCGGGACAGCAAGTCCGCAGGCAATCAAATCCTCCAATTCCGCCTGCACCTCTGGCACGTGGGCGTCAATGATTCCGATCATTTCCATCCCTTTTCGCTCAGAGGATTCCTCCAGAATGCTGGTCAGGGTCATTTGGCGAGAGGCGGTGATTTTCACCGGTTTGCCGCTTCTGGTGCCGCCGATGTGAATGTGCATGTCGCAGAAGAAGGCCGGCAGTTTGTCATCCACGTGCTTTCCACATCCGATTCTCCCATGCGAACAACGCCAGTACCGTTTTCGCGTCGCCAATCTCCCCTTGGGCGTGCAATTCGTGCGCTTCCTCCAGGCTCAGTTCCAGCACCTCCACGTTTTCATCCTCGTCGGGACGGGCGGGGCCCGGTTTCAAACCGGTTGCCAGGTACAGGTGAAGCAGTTCGTCCGCAAATCCCGGCGAGGTATAAAACGAGCTGAGATGGACAAAATGGCTGGCCTGATAGCCTGTCTCCTCCTGCAGCTCGCGTTTCGCACACGTCAGAGGTTCCTCCCCCGGTTCCAGCTTGCCGGCCGGAAGCTCTACGATGGTGCGCTCCAGCGGCTTGCGAAATTGCCGCACAGCCACCATTTTGTTGTCGTCTGTAAGAGCCAAAACGGCAACCGCTCCGGGATGGGTCACAATTTCGCGCTTTGCCTTTTTGCCGTCCGGCAGGAGCACCTCGTCCAGTTTTACCTTGATGATTTTCCCCTCGTAAATCGTTTCACTTGAAATGGTTTTTTCAATCAGGTGACGGTCGGTATTCACGGTTATCCTTCCTTTTTGCGCTGTACTTGTTCTAATTGCTTTCCGCCCCCCATATGTTGGGAACAAACAGCTTGTCCATCCTTATTGTATCGGAGGAGATCTGAGATGAAAACCTATATCAGCCCCAAGCAACTGCGAATGGTAGGAAAAGCCTGGGAAATCCGCGCTACACTTCGCAGCTGGTCAAATAAGCAGCTAACGCTGCAAGAATATCTTGCCCGCCGCAGCGGTTCCACTCGCCACTAGACTCTCGGACGAGCCACTCTCTGGACCGGACTGCGAGCCGAGCGGCAGCAACCGCGGTTTGAAAGGGCGACGGATCTTCCAGGAGGCTTCGTCCCATCGTGGAAAGGTGCAGCTGATACCTTTCGTCCAGTTCCCGAACGTACTCGATGTCGGGAGCCAACAGTCGCAGCAGAAGGTGCTGCTGCTCCAGCTGGTCCGTATGGCATTGGTGTTGAAGCAAATCGTCACGCTCATCATGAAAGAAAGGAACGTTGAGCAAGGACGGGCGAAGGGCAAATCGTTTCAGCACGGTTCTGCTGTGATGGCTGATGCCGCGATGGCGGTCACGCGGATCGGCAAAGCTGATGCGCGGTACAAAGACGGGTACGCCGCCCAAGAGGGAAACGGCATGAATCACTTCGGCAAGCTGCATCCCGGAAAAGCCGAGGGGAGTGCCGGTTCCGGCCACACCAGGCCCGAGAAAACAGCAAATAATGTCCGCCTTCGCCACATGTCTGGCTGCAAGCAGGCCGCTGTGAATCGTGACGGTCTCCAAGTCTCCGCCCCACGCATGTCCCGTCGTTACCGAAGCGCACAACAGCCCTCTCTCCTGGAGACGCTGTACCTGACGGCTCAGTGCGATTGGCAGGGACGCGCCGTCCGGCATCACATAGACGATCCGGCTCTGCGGACTTTCCGCCTTGCAGGCTGCCGCCGCAGCGGGCAGCAAACTGTGAAGCTCGCCGATCAATACCGGTGTGTGCTCGAGAGAAAGCGACTCGTCTGCGAAAAGCCCATGAAAAGGGCTCCCCTGCTCTTCCACGGTATCGACCGCCATTTGATAAGGGGAGTAGCGCATTTTGACCAGATGCCCCCACGTGTTCGGAAACAGGTCCGCTTCTTCACGGCTTTTCCCCCCTGCTTTTTCCCATTGGGCGATGACAAAATGAGTTCCGCCTGTCCCCAGACCAAGCCGCACCGCTGTCGTGTTCAGCAGGACTTCATCGCCGGGTTTGAATTCGGCATCGGTATAGGCGATTGCTCTTTCCCGTTTTCCGGACGGGTTCATTTTGACTTCCAGCTCCTGCATACCCGGGTGAGCATAAACCACCCCCGTCACGATTGCCGTTGCGATGCGCAGCATCTTTCACACCTCCCCTCCTTTCAGCGTATGCGCCAGCCCTCCCGCTCATACGACAACAAGAAAACCCAGCCGACTTTAGCTAGTTTCCCCTGAAAAATTCCTGGGGTAAGTCAAAAACAAAAGGAATTCAGCTCTCTAAATGGAAGTAGTGTTGTCGAGGCAATACATCCAAAAAGAGGGACTGAATTCCTTTCTTCTTAAAGAAATTCAACAGTGCTCCTCGAAAATCCTTTTTGAGGTGAGCGATTATGTTAAAACTTCGTAACGAGCAAATCACATTGTGGGATACCCTTCTCCCTGAACCAATCC